>VEQL01000058.1 GCA_018883245.1 Chthoniobacterales bacterium | reverse complement strand
CATCCCGCAGTTCGCCAACGAGATTCCCGTGGAAGTCATCCGCCGCCTGTCGACCGACTGCCCGAACATCGTCGGCACCAAAGACAGCAGCCGCGACATGCCGCGCTTCCTGCATACACTCAACGTCATGCGGCAAACGCGCGAGGATTTCTCCATTCTCGTGGGCTGCGAAGAGATCCTTTACCCCACGCTCATGATGGGCGGCGACGGCGGCACGCTCGCCAGTTCCGGCGTGATTCCCGAGCCGATCCTCAAAATTTACCGGGACTTCCGCTCGGGGAACCACGACGAATGCCGCCGCGTGCAGTTCAAAGTCCTCGAATTGATCGAAGCGATGCTGCGGGCCGGCAATTTTCCGGAAGGCTTCCGAGCGGGCGCGGCCCTGCGCGGATTCCAGCCCGGCCCGTCGCGCCAGCCGGCCAGTGAGCGCGAGAGGCTTTTCCTGGGTGAAATGCAGGCACGCATGGCCTGCCTGCTCGCCGAGTGCGGTTTCACCGAAGCTGCCGCACAATGCCGCCGCACCGGAGGCACGGATGTTGCCACCATGCTCGAGCGACTGCGCCGGCGGTTGCCATGAGCAGCCACTCCCTTTATGAACAATCGCGTCCAGTGAAACTCTCCTGCGCCGATTTCACCTTCCCCCTGTTGCCGCACGGCGATGTCCTCGCGCTCATCGGTCTCCTCGGCTTGAACGGGGTCGATCTCGGAGTATTCAAGGGGCGATCGCACTGGCCGCCGGAGAAAATTCTGGCGGATATTCCCGCGGCCATGCGGAGCATCAAGTCCTCGCTCGACCGCAGGGGATTGGCTGTCGCCGATGTGTTCTTGCAGACCGGGGAAGATCCGGCCGTCCATGCGGCCAATGATCCCGATGCGGACATTCGAGCCGCCAACCGAGAAATGTTCCGGGGCATAGTTGAGTTCGCCGTCGGCATCGGCGCCGCCCATCTCACGGGCTTGCCGGGCGTGTGGCATCGCGGCACGGAAAAAGCCGCAGATTGGCAACTTGCCGTGAGCGAAGCTGCTTGGCGCAAGTCACATGCTGCGCAGAACGGAATCCGGTTTGCCGTGGAAGCCCACGTCGGCTCGGTGTGCCCGGATCCGGAATCCGCTCTGCGCTTCGTGCAGGAAGCCGGGGTGACGCTTACCCTCGATTACGGTCACTTTGTGTATCAGGGGATGCCGCCGCAGGCCGCCGATATCCTTATCCCGCAAGCCTCGCATTTCCACGCGCGCGGCGGCGCCAAAGGACAACTGCAAAGCACGATGAAAGACAGCGTGATCGACTTTCGCGCCATCCGGGACGCCCTGCAGCAACGCGGCTACCCCGGCTGGATGTGCCTTGAGTATGTCTGGATCGACTGGGAAGGCTGCAATCGCACCGACAACGTGTCGGAAACCATCATACTCCGCGACCTTCTCCTCGGGGCGGGTTCATCCCCCGCGGTGCAGGCCGCTTGATCCTTGTGACTTTCGCCTCACCCCAACCGAGATGGAACGAAGAGGTCGCCGGGAGGCCTTGCTGCTTCATCGGCAAGCATACGCTCATCGGAACAACCAAGATTCAGGGCAAGGAACCCACCCGAACCGGCAAACACATGAACGAAAAAAATACCCATGGGGCGCTGCGACATGAAGGGCTAGATCGCGGCCATGTGCGAGTTCATCGTTTCGCCGGAAAATTTTTCGTCACCGCCTTCACTTTCTACTTCACCGGTGGCCGCGCCACCTATTAACCGAACAACTATGCATATCATCCGTTACCTAGACCCGCAGGGAGCCGTTCACTTCGGCTCGCAGAAACCCGATGGTTCCGCCGTGCGCTGCACCGGCGACCTCTACGCCGGACTGCGCGAGACCGGCGACCAAGCCGATGTGGCCAAACTCCTTGCTCCGTTGGTGCCGACCCAGATCCTTTGCATCGGCCTCAATTACCGCCACCACGCCGCCGAGTCGGGCATGCAGGCCCCCGAGCGTCCCGTCCTCTTCACCAAAGGCATCAACACCCTGCAAAACCCCGGTGACCCCATCGAAATTCCGGTCACCGCAGCCAGCCACGAAGTGGACTACGAATGCGAATTGGCCGTGGTCATCGGCAAGCCATGCAAAAACGCCGAGGCCTCCGACGCGCTTTCCTACGTGCTCGGCTACACCTGCGGCAACGATGTCTCGGCCCGCGACTGGCAGCTCAAATGGGGTGGAGGTCAATGGTGCCGCGGAAAAACCTTCGACACCTTCTCCCCGCTCGGGCCATGCCTGGTCACCACGGACAACATCCCCAATCCGCAAAGACTCGCCATCCGCACGATCCTCAACGGCGAAACCGTCCAGGATTGGAACACCAACGACATGATTTTCAGCGTGGCGCAAATCATCGAATTCCTCAGCGCGAGCAACACGCTGCCCCCCGGCACCGTCATCCTCACCGGCACCCCGCACGGCGTGGGCATGGCGGCCAAGCCGCCGCGCTGGCTCAAACCCGGTGACTCCGTGACCATCGAGATCGAAGGGATTGGCAAGCTGACCAATCCGGTCCAACTCGAGGCCTAAGCCCATGCGGGTCTTCACCGCCCGGTTTTTCCACGAGACCAACTCCTTCGCCCCTGGAACCACAGGGTTGGCGGACTTCGCCCCGCGAACGAGGAGCGATGTGCTGCTGGCCCGGGGCGACGGCTCCGTGCTCGGCGCGGCGCTCGAATTCGCGGCGGATCGCGGCTGGGACATCGTCCCCTCCTTCGACCTACATGCCTCCCCCAGCCCGATGGTCGATGATGAAGTCCTCGCCACCGCCTTGTGCCATCTGGACGAGGACCTGCCCCGCGCTCTGCGCGGCGGTCTGGACGGAATTTTCCTCGTGCTTCACGGCGCCATGGTCACGCGGTCGCACCTCGACGCTGAGGGGTTGTTTCTCTCGCGCGTGCGCGAGCACCTGCGGGGGGCGGACGTTCCCGTTGCAGCCGTGCTCGACCTGCACGCCAATGTCTCGCCGGCCATGGCCGCAGGTGCCGACATCCTCGTCGCCTACCGCTGCAACCCGCACACCGACGCGGCCGAGACCGGTGTGCGCACGGCGACCCTGTTGGACGAAGCCATGCGCACCCGCGCCCGTTACCGCACGCACCTGCGCACCGTGCCGGTCATCCTGCCCCCGCCCGGAACCGGCACGGCCGACGAACCGATGCGGGGATTGCTCGCCATCGCCCGCCGCCACGAAGGCGGCCCGGTGGTCGCCGTCAGCATCTGCCCCGGGTTCGCCCAGGCCGACACTCCTTTCACGCGCATATCCTTCCAAATCGTGACGGAAGACAGTCCGGAAGGAAACGAGGCCGCACGGCGCGCGGGAGAAGAGCTGGCCGACTACGCCCTGGCCAACGCCGCCGCGGGCCTTCCACGCGAATGGAATTTGTCGGAGGCCGTGCGCGACGCGGCGAAACATGGCGAGTATCCTTCGCTGATCGTCGAGCCGGCGGACAACATCGGCGGCGGCACGGCGGGCGATGCCACCTGGGTGCTTGACGAGCTCCTGGGCCAAGGTGTGCGCGGCGCCGGTGTAGTGCTCAACGCGCCCGAAGCCGTGCAGTCGCTGCAAGGCGTTCCGGCCGGACGGCGAACGACCGTGACCGTGGGCGGAAAACATCCGCGACTCTCCGGCCCGGCCCTGACTCTCGAGGTTGAAGTCCTGCGCCACTCCGACGGTATTTTCGATCTGGCCGACTGCCAGAGCCATTTGGCGTCCATGATGGGAACGCGCATCGACATGGGCCCGACCGTGCTGGTGGCCTGCGAGGGCAACCTCGTGCTGCTCACTTCGCGCCCGACCCCGCCGATGGACCTCGGCCAGTGGTTGTGCGTCGGCGTCCAGCCCGCGGAACTCGGACTCATCGGCATCAAGGCCGCCGTGGCGCATCGCCGGGCTTATGACAGTATCGCCCGCCGCAGCTACACCGTTTCCACCCCGGGCCCGTGCACCAGCGATCTCGCGACACTCCCTTACCGCCACCTCGAGCGCCCCGTCTTCCCCCTCGACCCGCTGCCTTAGCCGGAACGATGCAGTTGAACAACGGAGCGGTGGCCTGAGACGTCCGCCCTGAAGCGCCCGTCCCGGTCCGCCAACTGCATTCCAGTCTTGCCGCTTTTACCGCTGGACAGAATTGTTTGTTCCACTATACGGAATATTTTATGCCCACAATTTCTCCTCCTTCCCGCGACCGGCACCGGCGGCCCGCTGCCGCGGTGGTAGCACGACCAGGGAAGCGGTGCGTGGAGACCTCGGTGCAAAAGGCCTTCCGTCTGCTGGAATTTCTCGCGGAGTCGGAGCGCCCCGTAACCCTGGCCGAAGCAGCGGCGGTGTGCCGCCTGCCGAAAACGAGCGCCTTCCGTCTACTCAAGGTCCTCCATGCTCTGGGCTATGCCGACCAACCGGCCGGCGCCCGTGGCCACGTGCTGGGGGCCCGCGTTGCCCAGTTGGCCGGGTCCGATCCGAACACCACGCTCAAGCGGATGGTCCGCCCGCTCCTTGAGGGCTTGCACGGCGAACTCGACGAAACAGTCAACCTCGGCGTGCTTTCCAACCACCGAATCGTTTATGCCGACTACATCGAGACGACCCGCGCCCTGCGCATGATCGTTTCCCCGGGGGCATGGGAACCGTGGTATCTCACCGCGGTGGGGCTCGCCATCGCCTCGGCCCTGCCAGAGGACGAACAGGAACAACTCCTCGTTTCCACGGACTACACCCAGGCTGCGGCGAACGGCCGGCGGCTCTCCCCCGCGATTCTCCGGCCCCGGCTCCGCGTTTTCCGACGGCAAGGCTGGGCGGAGGAGGAGGAAGCCGCAGTGTCCGGCGTCGCTTGCCTGGCGGTTCCACTGGCCACCCTCGGCTTTGTCCGTGCCGCGATCAGCGTCGCAGTGCCCGTGGCCCGCCTGTCCCGGTCGCGCCGCGCGCGCATCGGCGAACTTCTCCGGTCCAGCCTTGTCACCGCCGCCCGCCATCACGTTTCCCGATGAACTCCGCCGCACCTGCATTCAACACCGAACAATCCGCCGCCCTCCTGGAGCGGTCGAAACGCTCGCTGGCCATGGGCGTGTCCAGCGGCATGCGCAAAGCCGGCGCCCCCGCCCCTCTCTTTTTCGAACGCGGGGAGGGCGCGTGGTATATCGATGCGGACGGCCACCGTCTCCTCGATTACACCCTGGCTTGGGGACCGCTCATCCTCGGCAATGCCCACCCTGCCATTATCGCGGAAGTCACCGCACAGCTCGGGCGGAGCTTCGCCTTCGGGGCACAGCACCGGGGGGAAATCGAACTGGCTGAGTTGATGATAGCGTCGGTGCCGGGCCTGGAGCGTGTCATATTCTCCAACACCGGCTCGGAAGCCGTTCAAGCCGCTCTCCGGCTTGCCCGGGCTTTCACTGGGCGTCCGCTCTTCGTCAAATTCGAAGGCCACTACCACGGCTGGTTCAACAACGTCCTGGTCAGCTACCGTCCGCGAGCCTCCGACGGCATCGTGCCGCTGCCGACCTGCGGAGGACAGCCCGCCCGCGAGTTCGCCGACACGCTGGTGCTGCCGTGGAACGACCTCGGCGCCCTCGAGGCGGCTTTCCTTGAGCATCCCGGACAAATCGCCGCCGTGCTGACCGAGCCCCTCCTGGCCAATAGCGGATGCTGCGAAGCCGAACCAGGTTTCCTCGCCGGCGTGATCGACCTCTGCCGCCGCCACGGCGCGGTCTCGATTTTCGATGAGGTGATCACAGGCTTCCGGTTGGCCCTGGGCGGAGCCCGCGAATATTTCGGACTGCAGCCCGACCTGTCCGTCTACGCCAAAGCCATGGCGGCCGGTTTTGCCCTTTCGGCCGTGGGCGGACGGGAGGAGATTTTCCGTGTCCTCGACGACGGCCGCACCATCCACGCCGGCACCTACAACGGCAATCCGGTCAACCTCGCCGCTGGTGCTGCCACCATCCGCACACTGGCCGTGCCGGACACCTTCGAGCGCATGCATACCCACGGGCGTGCCCTGCGCAAAGCCATCGAGGAAGCTGCAGCCTTGCGGGGTTTAAAACTTGTGACGAGCGGATCAGGATCCGTCTTCAGCGTGCACTTCGGCCTGCACACTCCTCCCCGCCACTACCGCGACACTCTGCAGGCTGATGTCGGCCATTACGCATCCTTCCGCCTCGCCCTCCTCCATCGGGGCGTCTATACCCTGCCCGATGGGCGCTGGTATGTCGGCGCGGTCCACGGGGAGGACGAATTGGCCCACGCACTGGAGGCCGTCGCCGGAGCCATGGCCTCCCTCTGACACCGGTGCGACCGCAGAAGAAAACTGTGGTCACAGCTTGTGCGACAAAGTCTCCTGCTGCCGTGGCGGACAGCAAAAGCAGCTCTCATTTTCTCCGACACCGCAGCAATTATGCTGCAGCCAAGCCGGAAGCCACCGCGAACTATGCGGTCGGCCAAAGCAAAGTTGTTCGTTCCGCCCACAGCTGTTTCGTTCCACTCCCAGACGTTGCAACCTTGCGCCATCGCGCTGTAGAGACTGAGTCCGCCCGCCAACGTAACTGCAGCGGGACCTTGCGGGCCCGGTTGGTCGTGCACTGCCGTGGTGGGGTTGGTTCCGCTGGTAACGGCGGTCGGGGTCAAATTTACGCCGGTGCGATAGTAAGCATAATTTATCGCCCCCAGATTATATAGTGCGCCGCGCTCGTCGCGGTGGCCGCTTACATCGGAGTCTCTCTGCTCACCTGCCAGCAGAAGTTCAATTTGGATCGCATGCTCCACCGCGGCCAAAAGGCGCCAAGACGACGCCGCCGCCCCGACCGTCGAAGTGGAATACCAACGCAGATGGGCGCAGAAACTTCTCGGCTTCAGCGAGCACTACACCAAGGCCGACCGCATCCTGGACTGGTCGGTCTTCTGGTGGACCATGGGAAACTTCGCCTTCTTTGTGCTCGTCGCGCTCTGGAACATATTCTTCGGGTTCACCGTCGGCGGAACCCTCGACCTTCGCCGACTCTTCCAGCGACTCAAGACCCTCGAGGTCAGTAAACTCGAGAACAGCCGCGTCATCGGCCACATGAACGCCGACGACTATGCCGCCGCGCAACTGGTCTGGTCCAAGAGCGCAAACCGTCGCTTCCCGAAGAACGAGCCGAAAATCCTCCGCGGCAGCCATGAGGAGACCAAATCCCTAGCCGCTCCCCCGCGCCTGACAAAGCCCCCTCGGGCGCACGTTTGTCACCATTTTGTCACCACCATGAAAAAGGCCCGGAAAATCCGGGCCGCGAAATCTCCTTAAGCTGTTGGTGGAGAGTTGGTTGCGGGGGCGGGATTTGAACCCGCGACCTTCAGGTTATGAGCCTGACGAGCTACCAGGCTGCTCCACCCCGCGATTAAAGGAAGATATTTAGCGCGACTGTTGGGGCGTGTCAACCCTTGGGCGCGTATTTCGCGATGGTTTGATCGCTCACCACGCCTATGTAGGGCAGGTTTCGGAAGCGCTCCATGTAGTCGAGACCGTAGCCGACGACGAACTCGTTGGCGATGTCGAAGCCCACGTAGTCAGCCTCGAGTTCGCGCGCCCGCGGCACGTCCTTCCGCAACAGAACGCAAATTTTAACGCTCACGGGATTTGTTTCTTTCATGAGCTTGTCGCGGATGGCATGCAGCGTATGGCCGCTGTCGAGGATGTCGTCGAGGAGCAGCACGTGACGGCCGTGAACATCCGGAAGGCGTTCCTGATTGAACCTCACCACTCCGGTCGTCGAAGCGCCGTGGTAGCTGGAAACGCTGACGCAATCCAGCCTCAGCGGCATTTCCATGCGGCGTAGCAAGTCGGCGCCGAACATGAGGCTCCCGTTGAGCACCGCGACGACGGTCAATTCCTTGCCGGCGTAGTCACCCGAGATTTGCTCCGCCATCTCGTCAAGGCGGCTCAAGATGGTGGATTCGTGAAAAAGAATCCCCCGTATCTCGCTCCGCATCTCTCCGGCCACGGAGGACATGGGTGAAACTAGACGCCGAGTTCCTTGCGGACGTTTGGCAGTTGCCCGGCGGAACCGAGCATCTTGTTCTTGTGGCCGATGAACTTCGCGTATTCCTCGACGAAAATCTTGCCCGGCGGGCGGAAGTCGAATTCTGAAGGCTTGTCGCGGAAAAATTCGCGGTGCACGCGGGTCCAAATGAGGCGTCCGTCGGTGTCGATGTTGATTTTTGTCACGCCAAGTTTGGCCGCGGGGAGATATTCCGCCTCGTTCACACCGCGGGCGCTCTCGTCGAGCTTGCCACCGGCGGCATTGATGCGCTTGACCTCGTCCTGCGGAACACTGGAGCTGCCGTGCATGACGAGCGGAAAGCCGGGAAGAAGCGCTTTGATTTTTTCAAGCACTTCGAAGTGGAGGCTTTGCTGGCCTTTGAATTTGTAGGCGCCGTGGCTGGTGCCGATGGCGCAAGCCAGCGAGTCACAACCCGTGCGGACGACAAACTCCTTCGCCTCATCGGGGTCGGTGAGGCACGCATGGTGCTCGTCCACTTTGATATCCTCCTCCACGCCGCCGAGCATACCGAGTTCCGCTTCGACACTGATGCCCTTGGCGTGGGCACGATCAACAACGCGCTTGGTGATGGCGATATTTTCTTCGAAGGGCGCATGGCTGGCGTCGATCATGACCGAGCTGTAAAAACCGGAGTCGATGCAGTCGTAGCAAGTCTCCTCGTCACCGTGGTCGAGGTGCACGGCGAAGACCGCCTCGGGATACATGGCATCGGCCGTGCGGATGAGGCTCTCGAGCATGCGCTTGTCGGCATATTTGCGGGCGCCTTTGGAAAGCTGGATGATGAACGGAGCCTGGCTGTCGATGCAGCCCTGGAACAGGCCGAGGGTCTGCTCCATGTTGTTGATGTTGTAGGCTCCGACGGCGTATTTGCCGTAGGCGATTTTGAACAATTGTGCGGTCGTGACGATCATGGAAAACCGCCATAAGAACCGCGCCAAAGCGCGGCGGCAAGACCAAAGGACTGCGCCGGGCGCAAAAACCCTACGGTGCGGGCGCCGCGGGGATCAAACGGCAGTGGCGGAGGACGATATCGCCCGCGTCGAACTCGAAATAGGAACCGCTCACCGTGATCTGCTGGCCGGTCTGGATGAGCGGACGCGATCCCGTTTCGTTGCCGATCTGATCCACCGTGCGGAGGGTGACCTCGCTGCCGTCGTCGGGCACATAGAGCTGGGTGTTCGGTCCGAGGTCTTCGTTTTCGAACAGGCATTTGACATCCGGACCGGGACCGGCCTGCGTGGAAAGCGTCACGGCAACGGAAGGATCGTCGAGTGTGTCGTCCCCACCGGCGATGGCCGAGACCGGCCCGGAGATCGTGAGCATCTGTCCTTGGTATTTGGCCTCGGCCGCGGCTTCGTCCTGCGAGAACTCCGTGGCAACGGTCAGCCAATCGACGGGGGCGTTCTGGGCCAGGGCAGCGGAGGCGGAAAGAGCGAGGAAGAGCGCGAGGGAGGATGTTTTCATCTGGTCCATCATCGTCGGTCGCCAGACCTTTGGCAACAGCGGACGGCATTGATCGCCGATCCCTTTTGTGCGAGGCAATCCGGGTGTTGAGGCAGCTTCTCCCCGCCCACCTCCTGCTTGCGGCCTTTGCCCATGCCGCTTCACCGGAGGCGCCGCGCTTCGCGGTCGTCGACCTCACTGCTGTTTTCGAAGCCCACCCGCGAACCGCCACGGAGACGGCCAGGCTCAGCGTGGCCCGCCAAGCGGCACGCGACGATTTCCGGGCCAAATCCAAAGCACTGAAGGACACGCTGCAGCGTCATCAGGAATTGCTCAGGGCGGGAAACAAGTCCGCGGCCGCGCTCGAATTGGAGAAAGCGAACGAACTCGAACGGCTCATCGCGGACCTCGGCACCACGAACCAAAAGAATCTGGAGGAGCGGTTCCGTCAGGCCAAGGAAGGCATCATGGACGACATTGCGCGCGTCATCCGCGAATTCAACGCGGAGCGAGGCTACGCACTGGTGCTGGACAAATCGGCGGCTTCGGCCAACGGGCTGCCGCAGGTCATCGACGCGCCCGGCGCGGTCGACATCACGGCGGAGATCATCGCGCGGGTGAAGCCATGAGCCGCGTGGTTTTGCCCGTCGACCGGTTGCCGGATTTGTGGCCCGCGCGCCTGCGCGGACGCCGCACCGGCGCCCTCCTCCACGCCGCCTCGGCCGATTCCTCGTTGCGCCCGACGCTCTCCGTCTTGGAAGAGATGGACGCCGCGGGCGCCATCAAGCTCGCCGCGCTGTTCGGTCCGCAGCACGGGTTCGAAACAACGACACAGGACAACATGATCGAGTGGAGCGGATATCGTCACCCGCGCTCGGGCGTCCCCGTGCACAGCCTCTACGGCGAACACCGCGAACCTACGGACGAGATGCTCGACGGTCTTGAAGTGATTTTCGTCGACCTGGTCGATGTGGGCGCGCGTTATTACACCTTCATCTGGACCATGCTGCTCTGCATTCAGGCCGCAGCGCGTCGCAACATCGCCGTGGTGGTGGCGGATCGCCCCAATCCGATCGATGGACTGACCACCGAGGGTCGCCCGCAACGAAGCGACTACCTCTCCTTTGTCGGTCTGCATCCCCTGCCCGTTCGTCACGGCAAAACGATCGGCGAGTTGGCGCGGCAATTCCAAGAGGAGTTGGTGCCGTCGGTCGATCTCACCGTGTTGCCGCTCGAAGGGTGGAACCGCGCGCATTACCACGACGAGACCGGTCTTCCGTGGATCATGCCCTCCCCGAACATGCCGACGCCCGAAACAGCGGTGGTCTATCCCGGAATGTGTCTTCTCGAGGGAACGAACCTTTCCGAGGGACGCGGGACGACGCGACCGTTCGAGCTTTTCGGCGCGCCTTGGATCGACGGCGACAAACTTGGCGCCGGGCTGAATGCGCTACGCCTACCGGGGATTCATTTCCGTGCAGCGGCCTTCGAACCGGGTTTCCAAAAATATGCCGGGCAGATCTGCCGCGGCGCGCAACTGCACGTGACCGATCGCAAGGTTTTCCAACCGCTGCGCACCGGATTGGAAATCCTCCGCATGGTGCGGGAGATGTATCCGTCCGACTTCGCCTGGAAGCAGCCCCCCTACGAATACGAACATGAAAAGCTGCCCATCGAGATCCTGTGCGGTCGTCCGGTGGAAAAAATCTTCGATGAAACTCTTTAGGCTGTCGGTCGCAGCGTTTTTTCTCGCGGCAAACCCGCTCCGCGCGACGGTCGTCACTTGGCACGAACTGCTCAACACGCGCCCGCCGGAGGAAGGTTTGCTCGCATCGCCGGAAAAATTCGCCGACATCGTTCCGCCGCAGGCCATCCCGGCGGAGGGTTTGCGTTTTTTCACCGAAATGATGCGCGATCTCTACGCGACTTATGACGAGCCACCCGCGTCGCACTATTTTTTCTGCACCGTTTATTACACGCCGCTCGAGGCGGGTTTCTGCGCAGAACGCGGATTCGACCTCACGCCGAAAGTGATGAAAGGCTCCGGCGGGAAGAAGTTCGCCGCCGACTTTGTC
>VEQL01000057.1 GCA_018883245.1 Chthoniobacterales bacterium | reverse complement strand
GACTAGAACCTATCCCGAAACCTCGCGGGGTGGCGCAGAGTCATGGCGGAGCGGATGGCAAGGCGCGAGCAGGGAGCGATGCCTCTGCGCATCGTGACTGGCGAAGCAACGCCGCCAGACGCCCCGCCATGACCCTGCCCGGGATGGTTGCGGCGCTTTCCGTCCGTGGCTGCGTCGCGCCGCCCGGGACTGTATCGCAGAGGATACAGCCACATCGCTTGCTCCTTGCCACAAACGAAAATTATACGCAACGCCACCACGCCAGGTTTTGGGATAGGTTCTAGTTGCAAACGGGCGTTGCTATTATTCCGTCGCGGGACCGGCGGCGTTGAGTTGTTCGCGGATTTCGAGGCAGCGCTTTTTGGTCAGCGGAAAAGCGAGCGTGAGAAGGAGCCCGATGAGGCCGAGTCCGGCGGGCACGAGGACATACATGATGCGCATGCGCTGGAGCACGTCGTCGGTGATGGATGCCTCCGTGACGTAACCGGCCCAGAGCAGCATGTAGCCGCTGAGAATCCCGATGGAAGAGGCGGCCATTTTCCCGATGAAAGCCGCCACCGCCCCATACATGCCTTCCCGCCGCAAGCCGGTGTTGAGCTCGTCGTAATCGCAGATGTCCGCCAGCACCGAGCCGTTCAGAATCAGGAAACACGTGAGGGCGAAACAATTGAAGGGGATCGCCGCAACCATCAGCCACGGCATCGCCGGCGTGTAGAGCACCCACGTGAGGAAGGAAGCCGCGATCAAAACAATCTGTGCGATGATCAAGGTTTCCTTTTTGCCGAGAGCCGAGGAAATCCGCCCGACCACCGGGATGAGGGCGAAGGAGAGCAGGGTGTTCAGGATGGTGCCGACGCCCGCGATGGTGGAGGCCAATTCCTTGCTGCCATCGCAGACGTAAAAAATCCCCAGGTAAAGCCCGAACGGCCCGACGATGGCCCCGCCGGTGAGGCTGAAGAGCCCGAGCAGAATGAAGATGATGAACGGCCGGTTGCGCAGGGTCATGCGGAAGCCGTCCCGCAACCCGATTTTCGGCTGCGATTCGATGGCCGTGGTCTCGCGGGAAAAGAAAGCCGGGCAGAGCGCGACGAGGATGAGCAGCGGCGTGAGGATCCACATGAGGTTGCGCATGCCGATGACCTCGGGCTTCACGCCCTCCACCGGCACGCCGGTGAAGAGCGGGAAAAGGGAGAACCGGTAGAGCCACCCGACGAGCAGGCCGCTGCAAGCGATGAAAAAGAAGCGCCACGACTGAACGCTGGTGCGCTCGTTGTAATACGGGCTGAGTTCGAATCCCAGGGCGTTGTAGGGAATGGAGTAGGCCGACCCGAGGATGAAGGTGAGCGTGCAGAAGACGGTGAACCAGACGAAGATGGCCATCTGGCTGAAATGGGTCGGCACGCTCCACATCATGGCCAGGCAGAGCGGCGTGATGATGCCCGCAAAAAACATCCACGGACGGCGACGGCCCCACCGCGTGCGCGTGTTGTCGGACAACGTTCCGAAAACCGGGTCGGTGATGGCATCCAATATGCGCGGGATGCTCATGGCCCATCCCAGCCACACCGGGCTCAACCCGAGCGCGATATTGAAGATCGGCAGGGCCATCACGGCGATGCTGTTGCCCACCGTGTTTTCGAAAAATCCGCCTGCCCCCCACCCGATCTTGGTTTTCAGGGGGACGCGTGTGTTTTGGGAATCACTCATGATGGCTGTCGCAGGAAAAAACGGGGAGTCGGCGGGTCAAGCGGGAGCACACCGGACCGTATCAAAGCGGCCAATCGGATAAAGGACGATTCAAGGGGGCGGCGCAGCCCTGGTGGCCCGGAGGAGTTCCGCATTCCATTCGGCAACACCGGCCACCACTAGGGCTTGGAAGGCGCGCGTCTTGCCGCCTTCATCTCCATGCTCCACTTCTCGAGGGCAGCCCTGAACTTTTCAGGAGGACGCAGAGGCTCGACATTGGCAGGAAAACTGTAGATCCAAGTTTGCTCTTGCGACTCATAGCGGACAGGCAGCTTCGTTTTGGGATCGAGGTAGAGGCGTATGGTTCCCGTCGGTTTCTCCGGCATGGTGGGCATCTGCGGCGCTGCACTTGTCGCGCCATTGGTTTTGGCGCTCTGCTGCTCCAGCGAATGGGCATATTGCTTGGCGAAAAGGTCCATCATCTGCTTGGCGGATTGTTCCTTTTTCGTCAGTGGACGATCGGCAGCGTTGACTTCAACGAGAAGCAACTGACGGCCCTTGTCCTCGACCATCCGCGGTTTGAGTCCCGACACCCAGGCAAGGTCGGGAAAGTCTGTCTCGCTGTAGTCGGAGGCGGTCGAGTCGCTCGGCAGCAGGCGCATGACGTTTCCCCCACCGTCGGAAGTTTTGAATTGCATGCCGTCAAGCACCCAGCGCTCCTCCTTGCTGCCGTCATCAAAAGCCACCACTTCCAGATAGACGTCCTTTTGTTTTTGCACGTAAACGCTTTTGGCCTTCACAGGTGGAGGCATGACCGTATCGCTCCCTTTTTGCTCGGGATTCTCCTGCGGCGCGGCACTCTGCGTCTGCGCCGGGTATCGGATATCAACCGTCCACGCCGCATTCATCGGTGCACGGAGGGGTTTTAGAGGCTCGACTTCCGCAGTTTGGGACATGGCGGCCTGCGGCAAGCAGAGCGCGAGGCTGCAGAACGCGATATCCAGGGGAAGGAGGGGCGTTTTCATTCCTGGATCATTTCATTGGATTGTTGGATGACTTCGGCGGTGAAGCGGTCGATGGCGACAGAGTTCCATATACGGCTTCCTCCATCGACAACGAAGTCAGCTCCGGTGGAGCCGCCGGGCCGCAGTTTTCCGCTCTGGGCGATGATATCGATGAGGAACACCCAGCTTCTTGTCGTGCCGGCATCTGCCAAGGCGCGCACGATAGCTTCACGGCTGGTCTTGATCGGACGATCCGCAGCCGCCAACTGCCCCGCCATGTCCTCGAGCGGGCCCTTGAAGTTGGTGCCGGAAACAAACCGTCCCACCAACTCCGACCGGTCGCGGAGGGGACCTTTGCTGGGATCCGTGGAGGCCGTCCAATCCGTGAGCTTCGATGCTGCGGCCGTGGCTTCTGAATCGCTGATGTTGGCGCCTGTGGCAAGTCCGGCTTCTTTAATCAAGGACGCTAGGACAGGTGCCTGCCGTGTGTTCAAATTGACCCGCCCTGCCACAATGCCATCATCCGGCCCTTCCGATACGGTGAATATATCCAGGAGGGCGCGGTCGCCACTTTCCGGGGACATGAAATCCAAGGATCGCCATGGGGTGTCGCGGAAGACATTGCCCAACTCCGCGACCGAGCGGAACGGCCGGTTTAGCACCACCGGACGGCTGGTGTTGTTGCCCGTGATCATCGGTAGTCCGACCGTGCCGGAACTATATTTGGAGTCCGCTCCCCGCAGAACTCCGTCGGGATCGGCGTAGCGCAGCGGCGAGCCGGAAAGATTCCATTGGAGATACCCGAGTTGGCCGCCATTCGCCGCTCCAACCCAGCCGGGAGCCGGCACCTGCCAACCCGGTGGCATACCGCCCAGAGCTACCGGAAAATTTCCCGAGCTGGGATTGGCCGTCTGGCCGGTGTGATAGCGGTAAGCCGTATCAGCCGACTCGGTGCCTTCGCCCATAGAATAAAGAGAACCCCATCGGCTGCTGCGTGGATCGGCCCGGTTGGCAACGCGCGATTGCTGGTGGACGAAGCGAAGATCATTGGCATAGCTGACATCCATTTTATCTATCGTCCACCATTGGCCACCCAGGTCCTCCTGATATTGCAGCTCCATGGATACCGGTCCTCCAAGTCCTATCATTAAGAGCAACCACCTTGGAGGTTGGGGTGGAACCCATCCCTTGTTAAGGAATGGGGCATAATAAGCGACAAATCCTAAAGCTCTCCGGTAGGCGGTCGTGTTGCCGCCGTGCAATGGATTCACCACAGCGCTCTCAGCAATATTGACCACCGTGTCCGGCAAACCCGGACTGACCAGTGCGGTCAAAGCCATGTCGGGGTTATTGGGCGAGCCGTTGGCATTGCTTCCAGGCGGGTAGCCTACCGCCGAGAGCGGGCGGGGCTCGCGGAAGCTGGCATCTCCCGTGCCCAAGTTGAAGGTGATGGCGGCGTTGGCGTTGCCGCTGTTGGCGCCTTCTCCTGCGGTGTAAGTGAACCGTTGGGAGCAATTCGGGCCGTTTGTGCGGGCGCTGAAGTCCGAGAAGTATCCTGCATTACCGCCGCCTTGGATCCCCGTGTTGTTGGAATTCCAAAGGTAGCCAGACTGGCCCCCGATGGGTGTGAAAGTATTGGCGACAACACGAAAGTTTGCCGGGACCGACCCGCCGGGTGTGGGTGAAGGTTGATGCGGATTCCACAACTCGGGATAAACCATCGTGACGTAGAGTTTCGCACGATTTGTTGGGGGAAGAAGCGGGTCGCCATCGGCACGAACACCGAAATTCGGCATCGTGCCCCTGTTGTAAGAAGTTTCATGCCCCCGATAGATGCGAGGCAGGTCCTCGATGCCATAGAAAGTGCGCCCGTTGAACTGGATGCGGGTCGGGTAACTGTCGGCGTCGGCTTGATCGATGATATTGGCGGCAATCTGCACGACCTGATCTTCGACGCGCCCATCATCGCCCCCCAGTCTGCTGCTCGGGAGAGCCGGTATATATGCAGCAGGGAAATCAGCACCGAACTGTTTGCCAAGAGAACCCACGCTGATGGCGGCCTTGAGAAGTTCGAAAAAGTCGGGATCGCGGGCGGCAGGAACCTCGCTGAGTCGGTAAATTTTCCCTGGATCTCCATGATTATATGTCCAGCGATTGTTGGACGCATCCCAAGTGAGACCGAAATAATCCAAGATCTTTGCAGTATCGCCGGCAGGAGCAGCGGGAGGAATTGGGGTGGAAACCAGCGACAGTCGCGAGAGCGGGAAGCGATTGGTGATGGCCAGCGAGCCGCCAACCTTGGTGGCGGCAAGCAGCGACGGATTGATGTTATTGTCTGCGTTTTTCGCGTCGTTTCCGCCGCCTGCGCTGTCTAGTTGCACCTTGGGACGTCCGGGATCAGGTTGGAAAGCTGGGGCGTTGATGTCGCGGCTGAAGGTGGTCAGGTATTGGAGCGCGGGAATGAGAGAGCCGCTGGCAGTGAAAGTGCCGGGGTAGGCTTTGGCATAGCGGATGAGGTCCTGGCGCGAGGCAAACATGCGATCGGAGTCGGCTCCCGCCGGCTTGAGATAAGCTGTTCTCCAGCCGGTGCGCTCGTAATAAGGTCCGCTGGCATCGGCGGCCGTCGATAAAAGAGAGAATCCGCCGGCGCCGCTCCCCCAGTTCCCGGTCAGTCGCCACTTCGGGGGCCATGCGTCCGCGTCCGCAAAGGCGCTGGCATTGATGCCGGGCAGCGCGCGCAAGTCCGCCCAGACCGCGGACCCCTTGCGCTGAGCCTCGGAAGAAAAGGTCGTGCCGCCGGTTCCCGGCGCAAAACCCGAGGCATTGATATTGAGCAGTCCTCCTATGTCATAAACATTGAAGGCAACGCGGCCAATGGTGTTGCTGGATGCGGCGACCGTGTAAGATCCGTCGCGGTTCACGTAAATCCAGCGGGGCGCGTTGTTGGTGTCAAAATTTGTTCCAGTCAGCATGGGAGCGGACCATCGGGACGGATTGACGCTGCGGCCGTCCGCCGCGGCTGTCGCGGTGGAATCATTCCCCGTGGAGTTGAAAATTTTCGCCCCCGTGAAGAATTGTCGTCCGCTTTGTTTGACGACATTGGCGAAGTTGGTGCCGCTGGCGAGGGCGGCGACTGCGGGAACCATGTTGATCGCGCTTTTGGGAGTGTAGATGGTTGTCCCGCCGGCAGCGGCGCTTGTCGATCCAGCGCGTATCTCCTCAAGAAGTTCGGCCTGCACGGCGCCGAGTGCGCCCTCGGCCAAGAGCCGCGCCGAAACCCCGCCCGCGCTGCTGTTCTCGACTTTGCGCACATTGGTCGCGGAGGAAAAGAATGCCACAATCAAAAAGGTCAAAAGAACGACCATGCTCAGCGTGATGACCAATGCCACGCCAGATTGCCTTGCGCGACGAAGCGGGGGATTCCCGGCGCACCGGGCAATAATGTGAGGACATCCTGCGTCCGTTGGGTGGGAAGTGTTCATGGCACAGCGAGGGTTCTCTGGTAGAAACGCAGGTTTTGCAGGAGGGGGCGGAAGGTCACTTTGGTGGTAAGATTGGTTTCCCATAAAGCCCGCGCGATTACTCCGTCCCCGGGCGTCCCGAGGGCATCGATCTGGCCGAGTTGTCCGGAGCTGGAGGCCAGCGCAAGCACATCCCGGCTCGCGCTTGCCATGGACACGATGAGTGCTTTGACGTAGCGGCCCGATGCCGGGGCGTTTTCCGGAGCGAAAGCCACCGCCATCCAACCGGAGCCGAGCGGGAGCCCGTTGAGGAAGCTCGTTGTTGCGAATGTTTGCGGAGAAATCATCGAATAGGCGGGCGGCACTTGGACGATGTCGCCGTTGTCCAGCAGATAGCTGATATGAAACCGCACGATGCCGCTGGCGAGGGGTTCCCAGTTGGCATCGGGTATGACGTTGCTCGGCGGAGACTGGGAAAGTTCCCTAAAAATATCCGACAGGCTGACGACTGCGGTTCCCGAAAAGGCAATGCGCCCGTCCCCGCGCATCAACAACCCCGTTGTGAACGAGGTCCCCGCGTTGGTTTGCGTCACATCGTTGACACCGTAACCCACCGCGGCGCCCCGGGGCCGGGGAGTGGATGAACCCTCCCGCACGCGGGAGAGGCAGAGAAAGCGGAGGTAGGAATTCGGCTCGTTGGCACTCCTCACCAAAGCGCTGGCGCCGCCGGTAAGCATCGCCGTGGCAAAATCTTCGGTCAGGCGGTCCATGGCTACGCGCACCTGATTGTCGGTGTCGCGATGCCGGTCTGCCAACCGGACGGCGGAGCTTGTGCTGGAGAGAATCTGCACGGTCAACACGAGCAACATGGCCATCACCGCGGCAGCCACCAACAGCTCGATCAGGCTGAAAGCATTCCGCGGGCCACGCGGCACGCGCGATTCGGCGGCAAGCAATCGGCAGTGGTCCCGATGGTTCATTGGGGACGATTGATGAAGAGCACCGCGTCCATGGAACCCTGATTTTTTGTCCATGCGTTGCTGATGCGCGTGGCCGAGGCGGGCCAGGCGACGGAAACCACGGCCCGACAGACGTTGGTAGTAGAGGTGGGGTTGTCCAGTCCGACATACACCGATCCCTCACGTTCGGTGCCGGATGCGCCAATCGTGCCGTCGCGAAAAAAACCCATGTTCGTAGAACCCGCCGCCACGGGCAGGTTCGTCAGCGGAGGCAGAAAATTCTGATTCGTCCCCACATTAAGCAATGAACGCGAGACTTGGTTGAGCACCTGAGCCGCACGGGCCTGTTGGGAGGCCTGTTTTTGGGCGCTCAGCCCGCTCGGAAGAAGTCCCACGACTGCGACCAAGGCAAAGGCGATGATCCCGAGCGAGATGGTGACCTCGATGAGCGAGAACCCACCGATACGACGCGGTTCTCTGCGGCAAAGGGATGGCGGCATCGATGTCATGGTCTTCGCGTTTCAATGGCGCCGGAAGCTCCGCGGTAAATCACGACCGCTCCGTTGTCGCGCACGATCGTCGTGCCCCTCGTCTGCGCCAACCCGACGGAGATTGAAGGTTTAAAAAAAACAGAACCGGCTTGCGGCACCGTCTCCCCTTGGGGAGAGACAATCACCACCGGCGCACTGGAAAAACTCTGCGGCCCGACACTGAAATTCACCTGGTTTGTCAAAGCCGTGACGAAATTGGAAACTCCGGAAGAAATCGATGCCGGCAACTCCGAGGCATCCACCATTTTCACCCCGGATATTTTCACGAGCCGGGTGAGCGGAGTGAGATTGTTGCCTGCTTGGTTTGTCGTTCCATCCTTGGAGGCAACGGCCCCGATGCGCAATTCACTGGTGCCAAGTGAATTGGTTGAATTCACGAAGCCCACATAAACATAGGTGCGCCGCGAAGCCGCCTCCGTCCGGGCCAACTCCAAGACCCCCTCCACATCAGCCACCGCCCGCCCCACCCCCTGGCTTCCAAGCAAAGAAGGCATGGCAGGAACCACAAACCCGGCCAAAATCGCGAGAATGGCCACCACCACCAAAAGCTCGATCAAGGTGAAACCTGAAGGCAATGAACTCGTCACCCGCCTCCTGCAACTCACATAGTTTGGGGAGGAATTTGCCATGAAGACAACAGCAACATGAAATAAAACGCTTCCCCCGCGAAAGGTCAAGGCATTGAGGGATCGCCGGCGAACCGGTCAGGACGGTCAGATTGCAGGAGCAGGTCCCGTGGTCTCGCCAAGGCGCAGGTGGCAAGGAAGAAGGATGCTGGACGGAGGCGCACTGAAGCCGCCCCGTATTCTCCCCAACAGAAGATGCACGGCCCTGGCAACCATTTCTTCGATAGGCTGGGCGATGGTGGTGAGGCGGCGCGGCAGCATTTCCGCGATTTGAATGCCATCGATCCCGATCACCGAAATATCTTCCGGAACCCGCAGTCCGGCCTCTCCCAGACCGCGAATGCACGCAATCGCCGTCATGTCATTGGTGCAGACAAGCGCACCCGGACGCTCATTGCGCTCGCTACGAGTGGCCCAGACACGCGCGTTTTCCCGAGCTTGATCAAGACTGCCGCCGCCGCGAACGTGCCACTCCGGCCGGATGCGCATTCCCAGTTCACCCGAAATCCGTGTTATAAGTTCGAAGAGGTTGGCGGCGTCGGGGCATTCGCTGGCGCAGTCCATCATGCCAACACTGCCATGTCCGAGGTCGCGCAGATGGAGAATGGCCTGCTGCAAACCATTGGAAATATCACACTCAACCCGGCAACAGGCCGTGGACGCGAGGCCCGCCCCGAGCAGCACCAAGGGCACAGCCGCCGCGGCCCTCGGGAAGTTTTGATCCGATTCCATGGCGGCGCTGGTGACGAGAATCGCCCCGTCGATAGAGCGGCCGGGAAGACCATCGAGGAGATGCGTATACCTCTGTTGGTGAAAATCGGTCTCCTCCACGGTGAGATCCAATCCTTCGAAGGAAAGACGGCGCCGGATCCCGCTCGCCAGTTCCGCGAAGAAGGGATTGGTCATTCGCGGCGCAGATGCCAGCACCAAGTCGAAATTCTTGCCGCGAAGACTGCGCGCCATCTTGTTCGGACGGAACCCCAGGCGGGCCGACGCATCGAATACGCGTTTGCGCGTCGCCTCGGAGGCCCAATTGTCCGGACGCTTGTTAAGAATCGAGGAAACTGTGCTCACCGCCACGCCGGATTCCCTGGCAACATCTTTCAACGTGATCCGTCGAGTTTTCATTAATAAAATTTTATTCGATATACGAGAATACTGCAACAAACATTCGGGAAATGTTTGACGGACCAAGCCGAAAAGGGAAAAAAGTAAATTTTCTCCCCGGCACGCCAAAAAAAACCAACGAATCTCACTTTGAGCACAACAACCGATCCCTTGCGTCCCACCGTTCTGCGGTGCAACACGCTTCGCAATCCTTCGGGCGTGGACGACGCGTGGCCCGAACTTTCTTGGGCATGGGAAGGAAATGGCAAGGCCATCCGGTGGAGATGCGCAGTCTCCGGCACGCGGCAGGCGTTGGAAAAAGGGAAATACGACGTGTGGGATTCCGGGTGGATGGAAATTCGCGAGGGGAAAGCCCTGCCCTGTTCCGTCCGCTACGCCGGGCCGGCTTTGGAAAGCCGGAAGGAATACCACTGGAAGATCCTGGTCGATGTGGCCGGCAGCGGGGAACGGGCGAGCGAAGCGGCCTTTTGGACGATGGGGCTTGCGGAGGGTGATTGGCAGGCGACTTGGGTGGGAAAAGATGCGGCCACCGAATACCCCGCCCACCCCTTCCTCGGTGCGCAGTGGATTTGGGATTCTTCGGGTGCTCCCGGAGAGCGGTGTTTTGAACGGAAGGTGCTGCTCGAAAAGGGGGGTGAATGTCGCGTCTGGGGTTTGGCCGACGATGCGGCGGAACTGGAGGTCGACGGCGTCCCGATCTGCCGGCTCGATCCGGCGCAGGCAAACTTCAATCTTTTCACCATCCCCAACGCCATCACCTTCGGTCCGCTGGAAGCGGGCGAGCATGTTTTCCGGATTCGGGCGACGAAGCGCCACGACCGGGATCCGCACGGCGGTGTCATAGCCTCTTTCGACCTGGCCGGCCGGCGCGTGGTGACCGACGCCGAATGGAAGGTTTTCTCCGGGGATGCGCAGACCGCAATCGGCGCGCACGTCGTGGGTCCCTTCGGTATCGAACCATGGCATCTGCAATCGCCGGCGGAGTATCCCAACCTCTCCGCGCGCTACCTGCGCAAAGAATTCACCGTCCCGGACGACGTGGAGCGGGCCGTCGTGTATTATTCCGGCCTGGGCCTGTCGCGGTTGTGGTTCAACGGTGTCGAGGCTTCCGACGACGAGCTTTCCCCCGCGGCCACCGATTACCATCGGCTCGCCTATTACCGCACCATCGATGTCACCGGACTCATCAAACCGGGGGCCAATGCCGTCGGCTGCGTGCTGGGCAACGGCAGGTATTTCGCCCCGCGCGTCCGGGTTCCCATTCCGATGGAGACCTACGGATGCCCGAAGCTGCTGCTCCAACTGGAACTGCACCGCAAAAATGGAACGATCGAGCGCATCGTGAGCGGTCCGGATTGGAGCCTCAACGACAAGGGAGCGATCGGCTGGAACAATGAATTCGACGGCGAGTGGTTCGACGCACGGTTGGACGATCCGGCATGGACCCGGCCGGGCTTCGATGCCTCGTCGTGGGAAAAAGCCCTGCCGGTGGGGGCGCCTCCCGGAGTCCTGCGCTCGCAGCCGATCAACCCGATCCGCGTGACCGCGCGCTTCGAGCCGGTGCGGAAGTGGAAAACGAAATTCGGCACGACCATGCTCGACTTCGGGCAAAATCTGGTGGGGAGATGCCGGGTCCGCCTGCGCGGACGCGCCGGCACGACCGTGCAAATCCGCCACGCGGAGGGTTTGGATTCCGACGACCTGCTCGCGCTCGACAACCTGCGTTCGGCTCTTTGCACCGATCATGTCACGCTTCGCGAAGGCGAGACGACGTATGCACCCTCCTTCACCTACCATGGATTCCGCTACGCGGAAGTCCGGGGCGCCGACGAGGTGGTGGAGGCGGTGGCGGAGTTCGTCCACGACGATGTGGGGACGACCGCCGGGTTCCGCTGCTCCGAGCCGCTGATCAACCGGATCGTCGAGGCCGCCGCGATGGGGATCCGCGGAAACTACCGCAGCTTCCCGTGCGACTGCCCGCAACGCGATGAGCGCATGGGCTGGCTGGGGGACCGCGCCATGGGCGCCTCGGGTGAAATGTTCCTCTTCGACGTGCAGGCTTTCTACAGGAAGTGGGCGCACGACATCATGCTCGCGCAGTCGGCGGACGGCTGCGTGCCCGACATCGCGCCTCCTTTCTGGCGCATGTATAACGACAATGTCACCTGGCCGACTTGCGTGGCCGCGATCCCGTATTATCTCCACATGCACTACGGCGACAGCCGGATCGTCGAGGAAGCATACCCGGCCATCTCGAAGTGGCTGCTGCGGATGGCGAAATACGTGACTCCCGAGGGCCTCGTCGGACGCGACATCTACGGCGATTGGTGCGTTCCGCCCGAGGAAGCCCACATCATCGTCTCGACCTCCCCGGACCGCCAAGCGGACAAGGCCCTGCTTTCCTCGGCTTACCTGGTGCGCAACATGGAAATTGCCGCCGAATTCGCCGATCTGCTCGGACGGAAGGAAGACGCGGCCGACTGGAGGGCGCGGCGCGCACGGATGATCGACGCGATCAACGCGCGTTTTCTCGATGCCACGAGCGGACGATACGGCAACGGAACCCAGACCTCGCAACTTTTGCCGCTGGCCTTCGGGATCGCGCCCAAGGAAAAGGCCAAAGATGTTTTCGACCGGCTCGTGGAGCGGGTCATGGTTGACGGGAGGCCGGAGATTGCGACCGGTCTCATTGGCATCCAATGGCTCTTCCGGACGCTCACAGCCCATGGTCGCGCCGATCTGGCCACCGCGCTGGCTCTTCGCGAGGACTATCCCTCGTGGGGACACATGATCAAACACGGCGCCACCACGATCTGGGAGCTGTGGAACGGCAACACGGCCGATCCCCTCATGAACTCCGGCAACCATGTCATGTTGCTCGGGGACTTTCTGCCGTGGATCTTCTGCGATGTCG
>VEQL01000056.1 GCA_018883245.1 Chthoniobacterales bacterium | reverse complement strand
CGCGCCGGCGGGGCGAACGCGGCGATTGTAGTGTTGCCCGTGATGCAAGCAATCGAGGCGCAACTGACCGCCTCGGAGCAAAAGGCGGAATGACCTGATGATGCGCGCGATTACAACTCTCCTTCTCGACCCAGACGCGCAGCGTAGCGACTGGACGCCTTGCCCGTGGACTTTTGCGGAAGTCGGGCAGGAAGTCATGCAAACTTTTAAGGAGCCATAATTTCCTCATTAGCGTTCCACAAAAATGCAGGGCCGCTCGGCAACGGGCGGCTCTCGCATTTTGGGACGCAGGGCATGGCTTTGACACGCTGCGCGAGTTGCTTATGAACTTCAAGACCACGGCACTCGGCGTCCTCACCATCGTCGCGGCAGTTTCGACCGCTGCGAAATCGTATCTCTCGACGGGACAGATTCCCGACCTCGGCCTTTTGCTGGCCTCGGTGACCGCCGGGTGGGGTTTGATCGCGGCCAAAGACGCATCGAAATAATGCGCACCCTTGCGCTGGTCGCGGCGCTCTTGCTCGCCGGATGCGTGTCGTTTCCCGTGCCGCCTGCACCGATGGGCAACATGGAGACGGGCCAACTGGGGCGGATGCGCGTGCAACTGACGGCGAAGTGGGAGCCGAACTGGCAGGGCGTCTTGAAAGCCGCGCTGAGTCGGCAACTGCCCGAGCCTAAATCTTTATCAAAGTGAACTTATTCCAATGGTTGAAAGCCTCATTCGCGGCATTAAGAAATGGCCGCAACAAGACCTCCGCGCCGTCGCCCTTGCCATCGTCAAGCGACTTGACCTCTCCGACCTTGCCGAAGTCCTCGCCGCAGCGCATCAGCGCATCCACGCAGAAGCCGACAAGCGCAACAATCGCACCAAAGGCAAGTGACGGGTGGCAGCTTGATCCGAGATCCGCGCGGAACCTTGCAACCGTTAAACCCGAACTGCAAACACTCGGGCGCAAACTTCTCAAGCGTCTTGCCGACGAAGGGCTGACGTTCAAAGTCACCAGCGGCGCACGCACGCAGGCCGAGCAGGATGCTTTATTTGCCCAAGGACGCACAAAGCCGGGGCCGGTCGTGACATGGACGCGTCGCAGCCGCCACATCGGCGGGCGGGCCATCGACTTGACCTTGTTCCACGGGAAAAATCCCGTATGGGAATCCAAGCACTACGACCGGGCAGGCGAGATTGGCGAGAGCCTTGGGCTTGTGTGGGGTGGACGCTGGAAAACGCCCGACCGACCGCACTTCGAGTTGCCTGTTTAATTTGGCGGGGTAGGTGGTCGGCGCTTGTCGCCGGGCCTCCTTTTGCGGGTTCAATGCCCGGCCCCGCCCCGACCTTTAATAAGACGCGCGTCTATTCAACAAAGTGAAGCCAGACTTTAATAAGTGAACTTGTCGCCACCATTGGCCGTCGAGTTTGAAGCGCATCGTGGGAGTGCGTTTCCCGCGTTTACGCGGCCCTGTGGCGGGAAACGCGAGAGAGCGACACGACCCTGCGCACCAAGCTCACCCGCTTGATCGCGGAAGGCCGCTGCGAGCGGCAGAAGTTTCGCGTGACCCGCAACGGCCCGAACTGACGGAGGCAAGCGCCTCGCACCACTTGGCAAGGTCGGTATCGGGCAAGGGGGGGGACAATTTGCCCCCCCCCTTTGGCGCATTAACCATTGCCAATTTTTTGCTTTTTTTGGCGTTAGTTAATGTCGCCGCAAAGCCTTTGGTGACGTTGGTTAATTGGCGGCTCATAGGGGCAGGCGGTAGTGGGGCGACAGCGTGACAAGGTTGACCGTGCAAGCGTTGTCACAGTATTCGCCAAACCCGAAACCGTGCGCCCATCCAAGGGTTTGCCTTCTGCCCTTGGCATACCCGACGTTCAAATCAATTCCGCACCCGATGTTATAGCCCACAACCGGGCGCTGGCAGCGGCCAGCCTCTTGCGCCACCCGGTGCGTGTGACCGAACACACATGACATTCCGAGCGCCTCACTGTGGTCGCGGGCTGCGCTGACGTTGAATAAAGTTCCGTGCAGGAACAGCGTGTCGCCAAGCTGCGTGCAGGCGCTTGGCCGCAGACCGTCATAAGGCACAACCTTGGCGCGCATGGCCTTGGCTGCGTCATCAATGCGTCCCAGCACTTGGCCCGCAGCGTAGGACACTACGGCGTTGCCGCTATGGGCAAGAGAGCAAAGCCTGTCTTCATGGTTGCCCAAATGAATGTGGGTCGGCTCCAACTCGCGCAGGAATGACAGACCAGCGAGCAAGTCATCCGCCATGCTCTCCGCGCGGTCGGGATCATCGGCATCTCGCCTTGCCCCCGCGCGCAGCGCGGCCATGTCGGTGAAGTCTCCAAGATGCAGGCAGGCTTGCGGTTTGTATGCCGAACGAAACTTGAGCATTGCCGCCGTTGCGCGCGGATCGGCCAAATGGCCATGCGTGCAGGATACTGCCATCCACCGTTTCCACCGCCGAGTGATCGTTGCCACGCATGGGCGCGCGGCGTGTCAAAGGGGTGGGGGCCAAGTGGCGGCGCATGGGGTGTTTCCCTACAAAGTTTTTTTCAATTATGTGAAACGTCCGTTTTAACAATTGGCGATTTACCTAGGCAAATCGCCAATGAACCCCCATGAAGAAATATTTTGATTAGACATTGACTTTGCCCGCGCGGTCTCTTATTTTG
This sequence comes from Chthoniobacterales bacterium, assembly GCA_018883245.1. Taxonomy (NCBI): domain Bacteria; kingdom Pseudomonadati; phylum Verrucomicrobiota; class Spartobacteria; order Chthoniobacterales; species Chthoniobacterales bacterium. The sequence continues at coordinate 9,955 of VEQL01000056.1, read as the reverse complement.
CTTTGCATCACATGGAATGTGTGCAATGCAGTTTAACGCACATTATGAACACACCAAACATCAACGCCAGCAAGTCAGACAACAAGTGCCGGACAGTCTCTTGGCCTCTCATCATCGATGAAGCGCTGGAGCGCACGGCGCGAGAAAAGGGATGCTCTGTTTCCATGGTTCTGCGGGCATGGGTCGTTCCAATGCTCCGCGAGCGGGACGAGCGATTCAACCGCGAGTGGACATTAAGAAGCACTAGAATCCGTTTCGACGAGTAATATCAACAACCGAATATATGGTAGCATCGGCTCAATCCAAGAACCAGAAAACGCAAGATCATGCGCCCATGAAAACTTGTGGGAGTGTTATGAAGCCACTATATATGACATATAGTGGATCAGTAAGAAAAGTTCATGTGCCTCAATCTGTTCAATGCAAGATTGAGGCTATTGCCTTGGAATTAGGGCATTTACCAGAAGAAGTTGCCGTCGCATGGTTAGAGCAGATGTTAGAACTTCATGTTTAGTCATGGGTGAACTTTTATGAAAGCTAAACACGAAAAAAAGCAGCAGGTCGCGATACGCCTCCCGGCAGAGGTTGTTGCCGAGGCCGAGCGGTTGGGGCAGCACACGAGAGGCGGTCGATCCGAAGTCCTGCGTCGGGCCATAGCAAGGGGGCTTCCTCGTGTGCCTTTTTTTGTCAGGAACGTAATGAAAACTTCATAACTGTTCACGATACACAACACACCAAACACACACAAACACATGACAACCCTAACCATCATCCTCATCACCGCAGCAGCAGCCATCGTCGTCGTTCTCGCATGGCTTGGCGGCTACGAGATCGGCATGAACTCGGGCATCGACGCCGAGCGCAAGCTGGCCAACAAACGAGTCAACGGCGTGCTCGACCACTGCCGGGACATTCAAGTTGCGCTGGACGATTTGAGCAGGCGCAAGCGGCGTCCGAAGTCTGCCAAGAACCGCCGCAAGGCAAGCAGAAAGGTGGTGGCGGCGTGAGTATCCGCCCTAGCACGATTGATCGTATGGGAGAACGTCCCTGCATCCCGAATTTTTATGAGGTTGCCAAGCGCCTTGCGGATGGTCGCGCGCCGGGGATGTTCGCCCGCGTTATCAAAGCCGTGAAGTCGCTGCGGAGGAAGTTGCTGCCGTGAATCCGCGCGTCGAGGCACTGATGCTGGCTGTCGGCATGTTTGCCGCGACTGCGGTTGTCATTTGGTGGGTTGTGAAAGGGTTATTGCGATGATCTTCGACAGCGATGCCGACCGCGCCGTTTTTGGAACGGGCGAAAGCCATAACCGCACAACCTTTGTGCGCAACACGCACGAAACCAAACGCGATGATGACCGTGATCCCGCCGAAAATCTGGTCTGGGCGTTGATTGAGCAGGCCGTTGACGATCTAGTGACCTTTTGTAAAGCGGGCCTCATCACGAAAACGGACAAGTGCCTTGCGTGGCCGCGATTCAAACGCAACGACCGTGGCTACATGGTGGATTGCGCCGCCGTGATCGCGCATTCGCGCGACCCCAAAGAACACATTCGGTTGCGCGCGTGGTTCAACGACCCGTTGCAGGGGCAAGAATGGTTTTCGCTCGTCGGCTGCGGAATCGATGCGCGGGAGATTTACCGAATCGTGTTGCGAAATCATTGCGTCAAATGACTTACGACATGGAAGAGGAAGATTTTATCCGACTGAAGGATGCCGAGATCGCGGCGCTGCGGGAGGAATTGGCATCGAAAAACGCGACGATTGACCGGCTGGAAGATGAGGTTGCAAAGCTTTATCGTGCGGCACAAACGGCCACGCGCGAGCATTTGCAGATGCGCCAGCGGTTGCAGGCGTTGGCCGATGAGGCCGACAAGGAAATTGCGCTGGCAAAGGCGGCCAACGAGGCACGCCGGGCGGAAGCGGAGGCATTGGAGCTATGACTGCTGCCGAATTTTTTGCCCTTGGCCGTGACGGTGAGACGGCGCACGGCGAGGAAGCTCGCGCGCAGATTGCGCTTTATGAAGCGGAGCGGGCGGTGTTGATCCGTGAGCGGGACCAATGGCGCGAGTGCGCGGAGAGTTTAGCCTTTGCCGTGAGGCTTGAAAGTAAGCAAACACAAATGAATTGGCGGGCGTTTGCTCAAGACGGGCTTGCAGCATTTGATCGGCTAAAGGAGGCCAGCAAATGAAATGCCTGCGATTCAATGACGCCATCGTGTCGGTCTGCGACATGCCCGACAACGAGATTAAAGTAGGCGGGAAGACTTGGCGCTTTGATTTCGACCGCTATTTGGGCCCTTTGTGGCTCAAGAAAGATGGATCGGAGCGCAAGTGTCAGAATCCGAACAAGCGGGTCTGGGAGGCGTTTGATTGCTGGCTTAGGGGGCATGGGATATGAGCGCCACGCCTGAAACAGACGTTTTCTTTTTTCGCACTGATATTCAGTGGGATGATGAAGTTGCGTTCGCCCGCAAGCTGGAACGCGAGCGCAACGAGGCACGGTCTGAACGGCAGGCTGGCTACGAAAAAGCTGCTCGCGCAGAGGCCATGCTTCGCACGGCAGCAGGGGCAGCAGACAAATGGCGCGAGCGCGCGGAGGCGCTGGCGACGTCGCTGCGAGCGATGGGCGACCTACCCGACTATGCGGAGTATGCACTTTCACAATTTGCGGCGGTCACTGAGGGGCGCGTGGAAACTTCCGCGCGTAGCGACCTGAGCCGTCGCCACATTTCCACGGAGGACAGCAAGTGACAAATCAAACAGTCGTTTTCCTGAGAAACTTCAACCGGTGGCGGCGAGGCGATCAGGGTTTTGAGCAGCCGTGTCCGCGGATTGTCGGGCGCGAGATCGACGCTGCTTGCGACCAGATTGAGCGGCTTGAGCGCGAGCGGGACAACTGGCGCGCTGCCGCGGCGAAGGCTGTTGCGGATCGGGACAAAAATAAGGATGCAGCGGACCTTCTGGCTGTGGAGTTGGCAAAAATCAAGGTCGAAGGGTGGGAAAAATTATGAGCCGCATGTCGCGTGAAAAAGGAAAGCGCGGGGAGCGCGAGTTTTGCGAACTCCTGCGCGAGCATGGGTTCGAGGCGCGGCGCGGGGTGCAGTTTGCGGGTGGGCCGGATTCACCGGATGTGGTGACGGATCTGCCGTGTCACGTCGAGGTGAAACGCACGGAGACTTTTTCGCCGTCTTACTTGCTGCAAGCCGAGAGGGACGCGCATCCGGCTTTGCAGCCGGTGGTCTTTTGGAAACGCAACGGGTGGAAGTGGTGCGCGTTTGTCTGCGCGCATCACTACGTGGCGATGTGGAAGGAACTTTTGGCCTTGCGGGAGGAAGTCGAGCGACTTCGCCGCGGGTCGGACAGCGGGGCGACTGAGGCGCCGTCTTGCTGCAATCAACCAAGCCTCACGGAAAACAAATAACATGGCAGTATTGCAACAACCGCAGGGCGTGGCCGGCTTCGGCCCGCGCATCACCGAACTGGCGCCGAAAGGCACCTACCTCGCAACCATCGTGGATGTGATCGACCGGTTCGACGTCGAGCGTCCGAAATACCAAGACCCGACCGTGATGGAAAAGGTGGACATCACGACGTTCGTTTTCGGCTTCAAGGCCAAGGATGGCAAACTCTACCTGGTCAAGACCGGCGACTCGCCCATGACGGCGATGCGGATCTCGAACGGGGAGAAGGCCAAGCTGCGCGGGTTCCTCACGCAGTTGACCGGCGAGGCGCCCAAGGACGGCTGGGACTACTGCGAGCTGAAAGGCTCGGGCGCCCAGATCACGGTGGCGCACAAGGAGTCCAAGAAAACGGGACGGCCTTACGCGGTCATCTCGTCGGCGGCTCCGGTGCTCGAGGAGGCCAAAGACAAGGTGCAACCGCTGTCGGCGTTTGCGGCCTTGCTCAATGGCGACGGGGCGGCTCCGGCCCGCGGCACGACGCCCGCGGCTGCGGAGGATGACGAGGACGGCGATGCGCCGTTCTGAGTGAAGCGGGAGCCGGGGGAGGTTGCAGCCTCCTCCGGCACCCTAACCCACAAATCAAGCCTCATGGCCATTCTCGCGGACACGAAAGCAAGACTCACGGGATCGCATTGGTATAAACCAACAGGCGAGCCGTGTCATCAGTTGCCGAAGTCAAAAGGCGACGGACTACGGGCGGCGACCATTCGGGACGCCAAGAAGCTGGGCCTGCTGCCCAGCGTGACCAACATTCTCGGCGTCATTGCCAAGCCAGGGTTGGACAAATGGAAACTTAACCAGGTGGCGCTGGCGGCGTTTGCCAGTCCGCCCGACGGCAAGGAGTCGGAGGACTACTACACCGGGCGCATCATCGAGGCGGCGTTCACGCAGGTCGTTGAGGCTGCGGACTTGGGCAGCAAGATCCACGATGCCTTAGAAAAGATCCTCGATGGCGAGCCGGTCGAGGACGAGCTGCTGCCGTATGTGCAGCCGACGATCGACTGGAAGCGCGAGAAGGGTCTGACCTTCACCGAGCGCGAGGTCGTGCTGGTCAACGAAACGGAAGGCTACGCCGGCCGCTGCGATGTGATCGGGCAAGGCAAGAAGGGGCAGCCGGTCATTCTGGACTACAAGACGCGCAAGACCGATCCGGGCAAGGAGGCCACACCCTATGACGGGCAGGGGATGCAGCTTGCGGCCTATGCCGTGGCGCGGTGGGGCGAGGAGGCGTTGGAAACCGTGACCGCGGCCAACGTGTTCATCTCCACGACCGAGCCGGGACGCATGGAAGTCTGCAAGCACGACAACCTGCGCGGCGAGTGGGAGGCGTTTAAGGCGGCGTGCGTCTTGTGGCGCCGGATCAAGGGGTATGACCCGCGGAAAGGGGGCGAGTAAAATGGGCTGGGCAAAAAATCAAAGCATCGCCCAAGACGACCGGCGCAACGCGCTGATCAACTTAGCCGAAGGCGGCGACCAAAACGCCAAAGCCGATCTCTGGAAAGAGTTCGGTGTGGAAATCGACCCGCGTTGCGAGTTGGACGCGGATGCGTTTGAGGCGCTGAGTCATGCGTTGGAGAAGGAGGATTGAGCCATGACTAATTGGATACCCGCCGACAAGGAACTGCCAGGCAACGCACGGTGCGTTCTGGCAACCGATATCGAGGCCCACTTTATCGCGGTCTACTGGAACAACGTGTGGACGAACGCTCACACATCCGAGGAGATCGACAGCGTCATAACGCATTGGATGGAATTGCCGGAGGTGCCGGAATGAAACCGAACCGCTGGACACCGAACCCCAACCGCCACCTGTGGAACAACAACGGAACATGGTGGATGCGCTGGACGCCTTACGACCCGCTGAAAACGGAGCGGCAGACGTGGAACCTTGGCACGAAGGACGTGAATGAGGCCCGCCGCAAGCGGGATGAGATCGTGGCGAATTGGAACCGGAAGGAGGCGGCGTGAGCATCTTCGTTGAAGTCACAGGCGGAAACTCGCCGCTCATGCCGGGATACAAGGGGCCGGGATTTGAAGACGGCCACTATCACATGATGGATTGGGGCGAGTTTGTTGTGAAAGACAAGCTGGCATATTTTCCAGACGGTGACGTTGTGGACACGACGGTGAACGTGCCATGGCGCTGGTATCCAGAAGATCCAAGGATTGAGGCGTGTCCTGAAGACTATTCGGCTTGGAATGATGACCGCCGTTGCTTGGAGCAGGCCATTGCACAAGCCGAGCGCGAGTTGGTCAAAGCGGAGGTGCACGCGGAGGATCTGGCGCAGTGGCGGCTGGCGTTATCCGCCCGGCGCAAATGCACCCGTGACGAGTTTTGGGCCGTGGTGGCAATGGGGAGGGGTAGATGACCAACATCCTCGCCATCGACTACGAAACCGATTACTCGCGCGAGTATTCGGTGTCCGACCTGGGGGCGTGGGCCTATGTCCGCGACCATCGGTTCTGCGCGCATACGGTGAGTATGTGGGGCGAGGGTTTGCAGTATGCCGGCAAGCCGTCGAACGCACCGTGGGACGAGGCGGCGAAGTTCACGCATTGGGTGTCGCACAATGCGGCGTTCGATGAGCAGGTGCATGAGGTCTCCCAGATCCAACAGGTGTGCCAAATTCCTGTGTTGCCCAAAGTGTGGGATTGCACGGCGGATCTGATGGCTTACCTGCAATATCCGCGCTCGCTTAAAGATGCCTGCCGGGTCGGGCTGGGTGTGACGGTGGACAAGTCGGTGCGGGATGAGCTGCTGGGCGGCGGGGATTTATTCACTTCGCGCGAGAAGGTCGAAGACTACGCCCTCAAGGACGCGCGCCTGTGCTACGAGCTGTGGCGCAAGTTCTCGCACCGTTGGCCGGAGCGGGAGCGGGCGCTGTCGCGGCATACGCGCATGATGGCGGCGCGGGGGATCGGGTTTGATGCCGAGGCGGCGAAGGCCGCGGCGGACAAGCTGGCCAAGCAGATCAAGGCGACGGGCGCCAAGATCCCCTGGGTGGCCGCGGGCAAGCCGCCGACTTCGCGCTTGGAGCTTTTCGCGGAGTGCGCGCGGTTGGAGATCGAGCCGCCGGTCACGACCGCGGAGAAGTCGCAGGAGTGGCAGGCGTGGTTGGATGCCCACGAGAAGAAGGTTCCGTGGGTGCGGGCGATCAACAAGTGGCGTCGGCTCAACCGCACCCGCACGGTCATCGAGGCTATGCTGGCGCGCTCGGGGCACGGGCGGTTGCACGGGGCGCTGCGCTACTACGGGGCCGCGGTGACGGGCCGGTGGTCGGGGTCGGACGGGTTGAATATGCAGAATCTCAACAGCCGCGATGCGGAGGGAGGGGTGGATCTGCGCGGACTCATCAAGCCGGAGGCGGGGAAGGTTTTTATCGTGTCGGACTTGGCGCAGATCGAGCCGCGAGTGCTGGCGGTGCTCTCGGGCGATACGGAATTGCTGGCGGGTCTGCGGAAGGGATTGGCGCTCTACGAGGCGCACGCCAGGGCGACGATGATGTGGGACGGCGGGCCGCTCAAGAAGGAGCATCCGAAACTTTACGCGCTGGCCAAGGCGAGGGTGCTGGGGCTGTCCTACGGTGCCGGGGCGGTGACGTTTCAGCGGGTGGCCAAGGTGCTGGCGGGTTTGGATTTGGACGAGATCGACGCCAAGACCACGGTGGACGAGTTCCGGCAGACGAATCCGCGGATCGTCGGACTGTGGGAGCGGTTGGACAAAGCCTTCGGGCGGGCCGAGGACGTGTTTTCCATCCGCACCAAGGCGGGAAGGCCGCTGCGGTATTTCCACCCGCGCGGCGGCGATTGCGAGATTCTCAAGAGCGGCAAGCGGGTGCGCTATTGGGGCAGCAAACTTTGCGAGAACCTCATCCAAGGCACGGCGCGGGATGTGATGGCAGACATGGTGCTGGCCATTGAGGCCGCGGGGATTCCGGTCGTGCTGCACGTTCATGATGAGATCGTGTGCGAGGTGCCGGTCGAGACGGCCGAGCGGGATCTGGCTACGGTGCGGCGGATCATGTCCACGGCGCCGGATTGGCTGCCGGAGCTGCCGGTGGAGTGCGCGGCGCAGATTATGGAGGCATACGGGAAATGACCTTCCGCGACCTTGCTTGGATGCTTGTGGGCGCCTTCATAGGCGGATTTTTTGGCGCGTTTCTCGAGGAGGTTTTGAAGTAATGGCTATTCTCGACTCCTACCCCATCAAACTGCGCCGCCTCCTTGAGGGCGTGCCCGACGGGATGCCGCGGCATGATTGGATCAACAAGGTGGCGTTCTACGGGGCGCGGTTTCGGTCGCCGGAGCGGTTGGAAGAGACGCTGTTGCGGATCGCGGAGCGGATGGGTTGGCATAAGACGCGGGATTTTACCGCGGAGATCCGGCGGGCGGTGCGTGATGCCCACCGTGCGGTCGGGGCGGGTCCGGTGCCGGAGCGGGAGAAGTTGCCGGATTGGCCGCTGCCCAATCGTGCGGCACGCGCCGAGCGGCAGGCGTTGGAACCATTCGAGCCGGTGAGGCTCGGGGTGGGGGCGTGGGATGCCTGGCAGATGATTTTCCGCGGCGGGGCGTGGGTATGCGCGGGGGCCAACGAGTTCCAAGCCGAGACGCGCCAGCTCGAGGAGTGGGAGGATTTTGCCGCCAATATGCAGTTTGTCGTGCCCAATGCCATGCGCGCCGCGGAGGGGCGGATGCCGGAGGGCCGGATGTCGCCGCGGTGCCGCGGGAACGCTTGCCGTCGTCGGCGCTGGTTGGTCGTGGAGTGCGACCTTGGCACAGATCTGGACGAGCAGTGCCGGGTGCTTTCCTCGCTTGACCATGTGCGCTGTCCGCTGCGGTTGGCCGTGTTTTCGGGGGGCAAGTCGGTGCACGGGTGGTTCGACGCCGCGGGGCTGTCGGACGCGGAGCAGCTTCGCTGGTATCGGCACGCGGTCTATCTGGGCCACGACCCGAAACTTTGGCTCAAGTGGCAGTGGGTCCGGGCGCCGGGCGGACGGCGCGAGGACGGCAGAAAACAGGAGATTTATTACTTCAAACCATGATCAGAGACATTTGGGACGAACTGGAAGACAACCTGTTCCGGCAGGTGGAGGACGAGCAGCATGGGCGGCCGGCCAAGGCGTTCAACACGGTGACGGCCGCGGAGCTGCTGGAGATGGAGCTGCCGCCTCCGCAGCACATCTGGGGGCCGGGGATTATCACCCGCGGGCAGCTAACCGCGGTGATCGGGCAGGGCGGGACGGGCAAGTCGCGATTGCTCATGCAGGCCGCGGTGGAGGAGAGGGCGGGGATGGCGCCGCTGGGCTTTGAGTTGCCCAAGGGTAGCCGCCGGATGGCTAACCGTTGGCTGTTTGTCGGCACGGAGAACTCGATGCGGCGGTTGCAAGATGAGCTGCGGCTGATGCTGGCGCGGTTCACCGACGAGCAGCGGACCGAGATTGGTCAAGGGATTCATTTTCATGTGCTCAAGGAGGACGAAGACATGGACATCCTGCTGCGCGAGGACAATCTGGGGCGCTGGCAGGCGATGCTGGAGGACGTGGGACCAACGGTCGTGGTGGTCGATCCTTTCGGGGACATCCATCCGGGCGACATCAACAAGCCGGCCGAGGTGCGGGCCACGGTGCGGGCGTTTATGCGGGTCTGCCGGGCCGCGGATCACGAGATGGCAATGGTGATCATCCATCACGCCAGGGCGGGCAAGAACAACATTGCCGGGGCGGTCGGGTGGGACCAGGGGGCGTTTAGTTTGGGCGCCAAGGACATCACGACGATGGCGCGGGTGCAGATCAATGTGACGTTCACCGATCCAGAGGATTGGGGGAAGGTCATGCTGTCGCTGGGCAAGGCGAACGACATGGAGAGGTTCGAGCCGCGGGGGTTTGTGCTCAACCGGCAGACGATGAGCTACGAGCTGGACGCGGATTTTGACCTTGAGGAGTGGAAGGCGGATTTAGACGGGAAGCGCAGCCCGGGGACCAAGGTGAGCGTTTCGGAGGTGCTGCAATACATTGTCGAGCGCGGGGGGCCGGAGCCGCGGAAGAAGAGGGAATGGGAGGAAACGGCGGCCCAATATTTCGGCGTAGTTTGGCGCACAATTCAGTCAAAAATCGCGAGGGCTGAAAAAGAGGGTTTTTTGCGCGAGTCAAAGGGCGTTTTTCGGGTCACGGAGAAATTCCACAAACACCAAGCAAAGAAAGAAGATGGTTCAAAATAAGAGAGTTACAGAAGTGTGCAAATGTGAAACGGCAGCTATTTCACACAGTTTCACAATTTCACGAAAAGCAGAAAATGTGAAATGTGCAATACCCCCTATAGGGGGTTGCACGTTTCACATTTTTCTCCGGCGCACCAACCTAACCCGCGACCTGCGGGCATTGCAGGCGCGGGAAACGGCAAGGAGGGCGGGGTGAAGACTGCTTTTTCAAGCCAATGGATCGTGGCCGTAAGCGGCCAAAAGCTGCCGCAGCAAGATGGTCTGTGGGTGGTCGGCGGC
>VEQL01000055.1 GCA_018883245.1 Chthoniobacterales bacterium | reverse complement strand
AAGCACCCTGACCCATGCACAGCCAAGACTCCCGCATCGAAACAAAAGTCGGTTTCTTCGTTATACTCGGACTGGTCGTGGTCGCCGCGACGGTTGTGTATTTCGGCCGTCTCGGCCAGGGCTTGCAGCGTTTTTACGACCTGCAGGTCGATTTCCCCAACGCCAGCGGTCTTCTCAAGGGAGCCGACGTGCTCCTCGGCGGCGCCCGCATCGGCTACGTGGCCGAGCCTCCGAGCGTTCTCCCGGCCATGCAGGGCGTCGCGGTGAAGTTGAACATCCGCGACGATGTGAAACTTCCGGAGGCCTCTCGCTTCGTGGTCGGAAGCTCGGGTCTGCTGGGGAACCGCTTCGTCGATGTGCTGGTCGATCCGGCCGCGGACCTGGAAAAGCATCTCCAGCCCGGAGCGGTGATCAAGGGCCAGCGGGAGACGGGCATCGAAGACCTCACCCGCGACAGCAGCGAGACCATGGCCGACATCCGCAAAGCCGTCGCCACGCTGAACACGACGTTGGACCGCCTGAGCAACACCGCATTGAGTGAAAAGTCCCTCGAGGACCTGCGCGAGACCATCGCCAACCTCAAAAAGGGCAGCGCCGGGTTCACCGAAATGGGCAAGGCTTCCAAAGACCTTGAGGCGGCCGCCGCCGATGCGCGGAAGGTCATGTCCGCGGCCCGATCCGGCCCGGGCCCCCTGCCCATGCTCCTCAACGATCCGAAGGCGGCCGGGGATCTCCGCGCCATCCTCTACAACGTCCGACGGCACGGCGTGCTGTGGTATAAAGACACCTACCCCCAGCAGGGCGGGCAGAACTGATCACGGCGGCGATTCGCCGCGCGTGCGTGGCAACTCCTTCACTTCGTCGTTCACGTAATGGACGATGCGCATCTCGGGCGTTTCGCGCAGGACCGAAGAAAAGCGGAACAAGTCTTCGAACACGGGGAATTTCCGGTCTCCCGCGGCGTCGCACTTCACCTCCGTGAGGTAGAGGTCGCGGCAATAAGGCAGGGCGATGCGGTAAATGTCCGCCCCGCCGACCACGTAGATTTCGCCTTGAATGCGCGCGCTGCGCAGCGCGCTCAGATCCCGAATCACCTGCACGCCCGGGATCTCCAAGTCCTCGCGCCGGCTGAGGACGATCGTCTCGCGCCCCGGCAACGGACGCCCGATGGAATCGAAAGTCACCCGCCCCATAAGAAGCGTGCCACCCAAGGTGAGATTCTTGAACCAGCGCAGGTCGTCCGGCAAATGCCACGGAATTTTTCCGTCCGCACCGATCACCCGGTTGGCGGCCATGGCGGCGACCGCGATCATACGGCAACGGGCGCCTTGATGGCCGGATGCGGATCATAGCCCTCGAGCACGAAATCCTCGAAAACGAATTCGCCCAGCTCCCGCCGCTCCGGGTTGAGCTTCATCCGCGGGAGTCCGTGCGGCTCGCGCGAGAGTTGCAAACGCGCCTGCTCGATATGGTTGCTGTAAAGATGCAGGTCGCCGAAGGTGTGGACGAAGTCACCCGCCTTGAGGCCGCAAACCTGCGCCACCATCATCGTGAGCAACGCGTAGGAAGCGATGTTGAAAGGCACGCCGAGAAAAAGATCGGCGCTGCGCTGGTAAAGCTGGCAGCTCAACTCCCCGCCTTCGACATGGAACTGGAACAAAACGTGGCAGGGCGGCAAGGCCATCTGCGCCAGTTCCCCGGGATTCCAAGCGCTGACAATAATCCGCCGGCTCTCGGGTGATTCGCGGACGAGACGGATCGCGGCGTCGATCTGGTCGGTGACTTTGCCGTCGGCACCGCGCCAGCTGCGCCATTGTGCGCCGTAAATGCGCCCGAGATCGCCGTTCGCGTCCGCCCATTCGTCCCAAATGGTGACGCCGTTGGCATGCAAGTAGCCGACGTTGGTGTCCCCGCGCAAAAACCAGAGCAGCTCGTGGATGATCGATTTGAGATGAAGCTTTTTCGTCGTCACCAGGGGAAAGTTTTCCCGAAGATCAAAGCGCGCCTGCGCGCCGAAAACTCCCAGCGTTCCAGTCCCGGTGCGGTCGGCGCGCGGCTTGCCCTTCTCCAAGACGAGCTCGAGCAGTCGATGGTATTCTCTCATCAACCAGCACTTAAACACCACCGCCGCCCGCGGCCAAGGTCGAGTTTGCCGCCGGCGAGCGAGGCGGTTAGCATCCGCGCGTGGAATTCACGGTCCTCGGCAGCGGAAGCAGCGGCAACTCGGCCGTGGTGCGCGGCTCCGCAACGACGATTTTGGTCGATGCCGGGCTCAGTGCCCGCACCACGCTGACCCGTCTGGCCCAAGCGGGCATCGAACCATCCGAAATCGGCGCCATTCTGCTGACCCACGAACACGGGGACCACGCACGGGGGCTGCCGGTGCTTCTGCGCACCCTGCGCTGCCCGGTATATGCCACGCGATTGACCGCGGAAGAATTGCAACGGTCGGACGCCCGGAACGCAGAGGCCCGCTGGAGCCTTTTTGCGTCCGGAGCGAAATTCCAGATCGGGAGTTTCGAAATCACCGCATTCTCGGTTCCGCACGATGCGGCCGACCCCGTCGGCTTTACCATACGCGAAGACAGCACATCCCTTGCCGTGCTCACCGACCTCGGGCACGTGAACCACTCCGTAGCGCACCATTCGTCGGGTGTTAGCTGCCTGTTTGTCGAGGCGAACCATGATGAAGATTTGCTCCATGCGGACGCCAAAAGGCCATTCTCCGTCAAGCAGCGCATCCTCTCCCCGCACGGTCACCTCTCCAACCGCGCGGCGGCGGAATTTGCCGCAAGAATCTTGAGTGACACTCTGAGCCACGTGGTGCTCGGTCATTTGAGTCGCGACTGCAACACGCCGGAATTGGCTGTCACCGCCGTGCGCTCATCGCTCAACGGCGCCGACGTCACGGTGTGTTGCGCCTTGCAGGACGCGTTGATGCCGCCGATCCGGCTTGGATCCTGATCACGTCAGGCGCGGCCGGCCGCAAGGAGATAAGCCCAGTTCGCAAGGATCGCACCGAGCACCAGCCATCGCCAGGGAACACGCGCCGCCCATTGCGGGCGCCAGGGCGACAAGCCGAGAAAAACCACTCCCGCCGCATAAACCGCGGCGATCGCCACTCCCGCCGCGGCAAGCACCGCGCCCGGATTCATGCGCAGCGCATCACCCCACTCGCCGCGGGCCAGCAGGAAAAGTGCGCGTGTGCCTCCGCATCCGAGGCAGGGCAAGCCGGTGACCGTCTTCCAACCGCAAGGCAGGCCTGCCGGATGCAAAACACCCGCAAGCGCAAAAAGCATGACGGCAGCCGCGGCGGCAGAACCGGCGACGATGAGGATCGTCCGCTCGGCAGCCGCGCGCGCGCCCGGAGGAAGCGGGGGAGGAGCACTCAACTTTGGTTTTTCAAAGTTTCAAGAAACGCCGGGCCGTAGGCCAACCAGCCCGCCAGAACCATCGCGGCGACAAGTCCGCAGCAGAGGAAAATCGGCAGCAGCACGGCCACGGCAGCACGGCCACGGCTGATATGGTGGACTTCCGACAGTCCGATAATTTCCGCCACGAGACCCCATATGAAGCCGACAAACCATCCGCAGCAAGGAACGAGGTTGAAAAGCGCAATCGATCCGCTCACGTAGGTGTAAACACGGAAGGTCGATTCGAAAGGACGCCGTGCACCGCCCACCAGCATCAGGCAGACATGGGTGATGGCAGTGCCGACGAATGCCGCGAAAACAAGAAAGACCGGCGCGACGACGATCCAGAGCAAGGATCCGAAAGACGTCCCCATCTGCGCTGTGAGCGCGGCGGCATTTTCCTGCGAGAGCACCATCCCGGGAAGGCCCAGGACGCGCAGGGTCCAGTTGTAAGCCTCGGTCGCCACGATGCCGACCATTTGCAGGATGATGAAAAACACCAAGGGACCAGCGAAGCCTCCACCGAGTTTCAAGCGGGCGAATGTCGCAGCCGGCTCGAGCAGCACGGCGCGCACGGTTTCAAACAGCGCAGGCACCGCACCGACCTCGCCACGGCGCTCCCATGCCGGTTCGGCGGTCTCCGGCAACGCGGGAGGGCTGTCCACGCTCTCGCCCGGAGCAATCGTGTCGATCACTTCACCGAGCGGTCTCCACATGGGCATGCCGTCCTGCCAAGCGAGGTCGGTTGCGAAGAATTTTCCGTCGCGGAAGCCGGATCGAACCTCCAAGGCGGTGAATTGTCCGAGACTTTGTCCTTGGCGGTTGAGATGAATCTTCACGCCTTTTTTTCCTGCGCGCCGCCGGCTCCGTCAATCACCAATGCGCAAGGCAGCGCGGGATTGATTTTCCGCAGCCGCACGGAGACGATGACGCCATGGCGCTGACGGAAAGCACACCCCTGGGCCCGGATTTCACCATGCCGGACTTTCTGCTTCCGGACGTCTCGTCGGGCGAAAGTCTCTCCGCCGCCGCTTGCGCCGGCGAAAACGGCACGGTCGTGACATTCCTCTGCCGACATTGTCCTTACGTCGTGCACATGCTGCCGGAGTTGATATCCATCGCCCGCGGCTACCTCCCGCGCGGAATCGCGTTCGTCGGAATCAGCGCCAACAACATCGCGACGCATCCGGAGGACGCACCGGAGAAACTTGCAGCCATGATTCGCGAACGGGCCATACCCTTTCCCGTCCTCTACGACGAGTCGCAGGACACGGCGCGCGCATTCCACGCAGTCTGCACGCCGGAGTTCTACATCTTCGACCGCAGCGCCCGCCTCCATTACCACGGGCGCATGGACGCCAGCACACCGGGCAACGGAGTGGCTGTGACCGGAAGCGACTTCCGCGCCGCGCTGGATGCCCTTCTCGGCGGACACCCGGCTCCATCACCCCAGCACCCGAGCATGGGCTGCAACATCAAGTGGAAGTAACTTCGCCGCACCGTTGAGAGGCAAGGATGCCCGCCGAACACAAACACGCCCCGACGCACCACCACGGCGTTTTCCGGCTGCGCTACGGGCACCCGCTGCCGTTCGGCGCGAGCATCGTGCCCGCCGGCATCAACTTCTCCGTCTTTTCCTCCAATGCCACGGGATGCACTCTGATTCTTTTTGAAAAAGGAGCCCAGCGTCCGTTTGCCGAGATCCCCTTTCCTCCCGAGTTCCGCATGGGCGATGTGTTCGCCATGATGGTGTTCGATCTCGATCCGGAGAAAATCGAATACGGCTACCGCATGGACGGGCCGTTCAACCCGCACGCCGGGCACCGCTTCGACCCGCGGCACATTTTGCTCGACCCCTACGCGCGGGCGGTGAGCGGACGCGAAGCCTTCCGCGGCCCCGTCAAGGAGCGCGATATTTTCCCCCACCGCGGGCGCATCCCCGCCAACAACTTCGACTGGGAACACGACCGTCCGCTCGATCTCCCGGTTTCGGAACTGGTCATCTACGAACTCCACGTGCGCGGCTTCACCCGCCATGCATCCTCGGGCGTGGCCAACCCCGGGACCTTCGACGGACTGCGCGAGAAAATCCCCTACCTTCGCGACCTCGGCATCAACTGTGTGGAGTTGATGCCGGTGTTCGAATTCAACGAACACGAAAACACACGGCAAAACCCCGACACCGGCGAGCATCTCCACAATTACTGGGGATACAGCACGCTCGCGTTCCGCGCCCCGAAAGCCGGCTACGCCGCCACTGCGGCGGCGGGCGGGGAAGTCAACGAGATGAAGGAACTGGTCAAGGCATTCCACGCCGCGGGCATCCAAGTGGTTCTTGACGTTGTCTTCAATCACACCGCGGAAGGCGATGCGACCGGCCCTGTCATTTCTTTCCGCGGACTGGACAACAAAACCTATTACCTCCTCGCGCCGAACGGCGATTACCTCAACTTCAGCGGGTGCGGAAACACCCTCGACTGCAACCATCCGGTGGTGAGGGACTTTGTCATCGACTGCCTGCGCTATTGGGCTGCCGAATACCATATCGACGGATTCCGCTTCGATCTGGCGTCCGTGCTCGGACGCGACTCGCAGGGCCATCCCCTGCCCAATCCCCCGCTGCTCGAATCGATCGCGCACGATCCGGTGCTCGCACACTGCGAGTTGATCGCCGAGGCTTGGGATGCCGGCGGACTTTACCAAGTGGGCAACTTCCCGAATTACGGGCGATGGATGGAATGGAACGGGAAGTTCCGCGATGCGGCGCGGCGTTTTCTCCGCGGCGATGACGACTCCGTCGGCGAAATGGTCCAGCGCATCATGGGCTCGCCGGATCTTTACCAGCCCAGCGGGCGCAGGCCTTCCGCATCGGTGAACTTCATCACGTGCCATGACGGATTCACGCTGGCCGACCTCTTCGCCTATTCGGAGAAGCGGAACCGCGAGAACGGTGAAGAAGGTCTCGACGGCGGCGATGAAAACCTCTCATGGAACTGCGGGGCCGAGGGACCCACAGAGGATCCCGAAATCCGGGCCCTGAGATTGCGCTGTGCGAAGAACGCCATGACCCTGCTCCTCGTCAGCCAGGGTGTCCCCATGCTTTACATGGGCGACGAAATGGGACGCACGCAACGCGGCAACAACAACCCCTACTGCCACGATGCGGAGTGGAACTGGCTCGACTGGAAGCTGGCGGAAAC
Organism: Chthoniobacterales bacterium; assembly: GCA_018883245.1. NCBI lineage: Bacteria > Pseudomonadati > Verrucomicrobiota > Spartobacteria > Chthoniobacterales > Chthoniobacterales bacterium. The sequence continues at coordinate 6,211 of VEQL01000055.1, read as the reverse complement.
CGACACGGGTCTGCGACGTTTTGTCAAAATGCTCATCGCCTTCCGCCACAGCCACGCGAGCCTCCACCGCGACGAATGGTTCACGGGAACGGACAACATCGGCAGCGGCTATCCGGACATTTCATGGCACGGCGTCAATCCCGGCCAACCCGACTGGGGCTGTCACAGCCATTCGCTGGCCTTCATGATTTGCGGGCAGCACGACCACGCGATCGGTGGTTCGGGCGAGTTTTTTTACGCGGCATTCAACATGCACTCGGAAGATCTGGATTTCGACCTTCCCTCCCTGCCTGCACGCTGGAGTTGGCATCTTATGGCAGACACAGCACGCCCGTCGCCGGACGACATCCGCGAACCCGCGCAGGCTCCTTTGCTGGGTGACAGGAACCGGATCACACTCCGCGCGAAAAGCGCCGTGCTTTGTATCGGCAAGGAAGTCGGCTGAACGCCATGGGCACGAGATCAAACAAACCGACCAAACGCATCTCGGTCATGGCATGGATCGAGGACGCGTTCGGCGGCGTGGTCCTGGTCAAGCAAGCCAAGGGCTCGAGACGCTGGACCCTGCCCGGGGGGAAAGTCAAACAGGGCGAAGCCTTGATCAATGCGCTGCGCCGCGAAGTCCGCGAGGAAATCGGCATGCAGATTGCAACAGCCGCTCCGCTCGATTTGCTCGACCGTCCGCGCGCCGGGGCCGTGACGATTCTTTACCGCGTCTTGCTGAAGCCCGGGACGCTCAAGCCGAGGCCGCAGGAAATCGCGAAGATCGCCGTCCGTCGCCGACTCCCGGCCGGATCGTCGGCCACGGCGGCGTATTTTTGGCGCAGGGCGCAGCAGTGCTTCGAGCCGTTTGCCCTGTTCACGCACCCGACGACCGGCGCAAAACGACACCCGCACTGACGCCGCGCACCGGCGCACGCACTCAGAAACGTATCGGGGGCGGAGGCGGCAGATTCACCGACGGCATTTCCGCGGAGAGCGCAGCCGCCACTCCTCCCTGTTCGGGTTTGCGCACTTCGGGAGCGGGGGGAAGATTGTTCGTTGCCCCGGCAGCGACCGCGGCTTCCGGCGAATTCACCGCGAAAGCCTTGGCCACTGGCACATCGGCACCGAATGCGTCCATCGTCGCCGGCGACACGGCGTTGTAGGGGTCGGCGCTGCCGACGACCGGAGCCGAGGACACGTCCACAGGGGGCACCTTGCTCAAGTCGACCGCCACCGCGGCGCGCGGCCACTCTTCTTCGTTGAATTCTTTGACGAAGCTCTTCAAGCCGCCGGAATGGACGCTGCACTCGACCGTGGGCGCGCGGCCCAGCACCGCATATTCGCTGTAGGCGGTGGATGACGATGTTTCCGCGCCGTCGGCAGTTCGTGTTTTGTCCAGGCATTTGTCCGTGGCCAGTTCGCCGGAGAGGCGACATATCTCCACGTGTTCGACCGACACGGGAGCCTTCATCGGCTCCGAGGGAAAATCCTTGCGCGAGGCATTCATCACATCCACCCACACAGGCAAAGCAAGATCCCTGCCGAACGCCCCGCGGAAAATCTGCTGCGGTTTGTCATAGCCGATCCATACGCCGCAGGTCACCGCCGGGGTGTAGCCCATAAACCAGACATCGGTGAAGTTGTAGGCGGTGCCGGTTTTCCCGGCCGCGCCAGCGACGGCGAGTCCGTAATCCGTCACTGCCTTGCTTCCGGTGCCGCGCGCAATGACGTCGGTGAGCAGATTGTGCACCTGCCAGGCGACACCCTCCGTCACGACTTTCTTGCGCTGCGTCTGCCGTTGGTAAACGACTTCCCCCTCGGGATTTTCGATGCGTTCAATGATATGGGTCCGGTCCGGACGCGTGCCCATGCCCGGGAAAATGGTGTAAGCCAACGCCGTCTCTTCGAGCGTTTGTTCGCTCGATCCGAGGTAAGCGTTCGCATAGGGCCGCAGGGGCGACTCGATGCCAGCCTCGCGGGCGAGCTTCGTCACCGCATCTGCACCAGTCTGGAATCCCAGACGCACCACCGCACCATTCTTCCCGCGCACCAGCGCCTCGCGGGCCGTGATTTCACCCTCGTAGGAATTCTGCGCCTGCTCCACGCCCCACTCGCCGAGGATTCCCGCTGTGCCCCCGAAACCTACCAGCCGGTTGTCCAACGCCCAGTCTTGGACGACTGTGCCGGGGAAAAGGCCTTTCTCGAACGCAGCAGCATAGAGAAAGGGGACGAACGCGGTGCCGACAGGACGCCTTCCCTGCACGCTGCGGTTGTATTCGCTGTGTCGAAAGTCACGACCGCCCACCATCACGAGGATTCCGCCCGTCGTGTTGTCGAGTGCGAGCACAGCACCTTGGAGATAGGCCGGTTGCTCGGTGTTGGAATCCCCCGGCTTCAAGCCCTTGCCTTCAAGGCGTTCCTGAAACCTCGCATAAGTCTCATGCCCGTAGCCCGGACGCGCTTCGATGGTGTCCAGTTCGCGGCGAAGGGATTTCTCCGCCTCCGCTTGCATCGCCGAGTCGATGGTGGTGTAAACTTTGAATCCGCCGTTCATCGCGCGGTCGTAGCCGAGCGAGGCAATGATTTGTTGCCGCACGTAGTCTATGGCGTAGGACTGCTTGACGGGATCGGGGCGCGCACGCACGGCGAGCGGCTCCGCGACCGCTTTTTCGTAGGCGGAACGATCGAGGAATCCCATTTCGAGCATTTGCCGCAGGACGTTGTTCCTGCTGGTGCGCGAGGCTTCGAGATTGGTCCAAGGCGACAGGCTGTTGGGACTTTTGAGCAACCCGGCCAGCACCGCGGCTTGCGCGGCGGTCAAATCCGCGGCTGGAACGCCGAAATAGCCGCGCGCCGCCGCCTCCGCGCCGTAGAGCCCTCCCCCGAAATAAACCCGGTTGAGGTAGAGCTCCATGATCTTCTCCTTGGGGAAGTGCTCCTCGATGCGCTGGGCCAAGGCCATTTCGAGGAGCTTGCGGCGGTAGGTGCGCTCTTTGAGGTCGAAAGAATTGCGCGCCAGCTGCTGCGTGACGGTGCTCGCCCCTTGCCTGATCCGGCCGGCCAGCCAGTTCGCCTGCGCGGCACGGAGGATACCGAGGTAGTCGACACCTCCGTGCGTCCAGAATTTCTGATCCTCGGCAGCCACCACCGCTTCGACGAGAACCTTGGGAAGTTTGTCATAAGGGACCGGCTCGCGGTTCTGGATGAAGATCCGTCCCATGAGCGTTCCGCCACGGTCGTAGATGGACGACGCCGACTCCATGCGCTCGAGACGCTCGAGATCGAACTGCTGCGCCATCTCACGGAACTCGGAATGCAGCATGAGCAGGAACACCGCGCCGGCGACGGCGGCCAGCAGGGCGAGCAAAACAGGCACAAGTAGCAGCCACCGCCAGAGACGGCGGCGGCGCGGTTTGGGCGGGTCATTCTCCCAGGAGTAGCTTCGGCGCGGCATGGTAAAAACTTCCGTGTGTCTGGCACAGATCGGCCCCGCTTGCAACGCGAATGGCCGTGCCGGCCGGTGACTGGACATACTACTCCGACCCGAGGCAGGCTGCATCCTGAAATGTCCGCGCCGACCCCCGAATCTTCCCCGGTGCCCGTGCTGTATTGGGACGCCGATTGCAATTTCTGCCGCCAGTGGGTCGCCCGCTGGAAGCAGACAACAGGCGACCGCGTGGACTACAGGACTTTGCAAACCGCGCCGGAAGATGTCCGCCGCGCGGCGGGCGGCGAATCTTTCGAGCGGGTCGTTTTGCGGAATTCGGACGGCTCGATTGTCACCGGCGCCCGCGCTGCGCTCACAGCCCTGTCAACGAAGAGCCGCTGCGCCCGTCTCCTGCTGGGCTGCACGCGACGCCTCGCCGTAGTGTCCGCCGCATTTGAAAGCTGCTACGCGTGGATTGCCGCGCATCGCGTCTTTTGCGGCAAGGTGACACGGTGGATCTGGGGCGCGGATACGTTGTCACCGAGCTACGAGGTCTCGGGGTGGCTGTTTCCGCGTCTGGTCGGGGCGGTTTTTCTCGCGGCTTTCCTCAGCCTGTGGACGCAGATCGACGGGTTGGCCGGATCACGCGGCATTCTTCCGGTCGCCGGTTATCTGGAGGCGGTCGAAGCCCACTTCACCGCAACAGGCGCGCCGCACGCCGCGTGGTGGCAGATGCCCTCACTGCTTTGGTTCGGCGCGAGCGACGGCATGCTCCAGCTCTGGCTGGCTGTCGGAACGGCCGCCTCGGTTTTACTCGCGCTTGGAATTTTTGCCGCACCGGCGGCATTGGCAGCGTGGGTTTGCTACCTCGCATTCGTTGCCGCGGTTCCGGTGTTTCTCGGCTTCCAATGGGATGCCCTGCTGCTGGAGACCGGGCTGCTGGTCGCGCTCTACGCACCGTGGCAAGCGCGCTTGCGGTTCGGCGAATCGGCCCCCTCTCGCATCGGTCGCCTGCTCGTGTGGTGGCTTCTTTTCCGCCTGATGTTCGAGTCCGGGCTGGTCAAACTTCACGGTTTCGATGCCTCCGGCCGGAACGCTTGTCTCGACGGGACGGCGCTGCAATTCCACTACTTCACCCAACCCATCCCGGCGTGGACGTCGTGGTGGATGGCACAAGCACCCGCATGGTTCCACAAACTTTGCCTGCTGGGCGTCTTCGCCATCGAGCTCGTGCTCCCGTTTCTCATCATCGGTCCGAGGCGGGTCCGAATGGTTGCCTTTTGGGGATTTTCGCTGCTGATGGCCGCCATCATGCTCACGGGCAACTACGGGTTCTTCAATCTTCTCACGCTGACGCTGTGCATCACGCTGGTCGATGACGCATGCTGGCCTTCGTGGATCCGCGCCAAACTCGCCACCGAAAAACCGCGCGTCCGCACAAGTTTGCCCGGCCGGCTGATCCGTCCGCTGGCCGCCGCCATCATTGTATTCGCGAGCACCCTGCTGCTTCTTTCGGTCCTCCGCGTGCCGGTGCCCCGCTGGGCTTGGAACGCGGTGGAGCCTCTCCTGCCCCTGAGGAGCACGAACTCCTACGGCCTTTTCAGCGTGATGACCACGGAGCGCCCGGAGATCACGATCGAAACCAGCGCGGACGGAGAACATTGGAGCACACTTCAGTTCCGCCGGAAAATTTCGCCCGAGAGCAACGCCATGCCGTTTTTTGCGCCGCACATGCCGCGCCTCGACTGGCAAATGTGGTTCGCCGCGCTTGAGATGCGCTCGACGCGCCAACTACCTGCATGGTTCGTGCCTTTCCTCGGGCGCCTTCAGGAGGGCTCGCCCGGCATGTGGGGACTTCTCGACATGAAAAATGCACCGACCGAAAGACCGGAATACGTCCGTATCCGGTTGGACTTGCTGACCTTCGCCACACCGGACGAAAAAGAATCGTCGGGACGCGTTTGGAATTCGCAAGCGCTCGGGGACTACACGATCGAGGGACGTCTCTCGCGCTGAAACGCCCGCCGGCAACTGCGCTCTTCACATGCCGCGCCGTGCGTGCCATCTTCATCGAGGATGTTTACCGGCTTGGTGAAAGAAGTAGGACACGTCGGCTGGCTGCGACGCACGGACCAAGCCGTGCAACTCATGCTCAAAGCCCCACGCACCGCCTCGCGCGTGCGCAACGGAGAAAGCGTGGCGGTCAATGGCTGCTGCCTCACCGTCACCGCCCACCGCGGCGACCAAATGATGTTTGATCTGCTCGAGGAAAGCCTCCAACGCACCAACTTCGGCCGGCTCAAACCCGCAAGTCCCGTCAACCTCGAACGCGCCCTGCGGGTCGAGGGCCGCCTGGGAGGGCATTTCGTGCAGGGCCACGTCGATTGCACCGGCGAGGTGCTTGCGGTCACGGAACAAGCCAACGACGTGCGCCTCGACATCTCGATCCCACCCGAGTTCGCTCGCTATGTCGTCTTCAAAGGCTCGATCGCCGTCAACGGCGTCAGCCTCACGGTGGCCGCCGCCGATGACACCGGTTTTTCCGTCTGGATCATCCCCCACACCCTCGAGGCAACCAACCTCGGCGACCTCGAACCGGGTGACATAGTCAACCTCGAGTTCGATATCCTGGCGAAATACGTCGAACGCCTGCTCGCAGCGCGCGCCTGATCGCGGCAACCGCTCACGCCTGTCCGATAGGCCGGCCCTCGGGGGCAAAACGGGCCACCGGTTGCTGGCGGGCCAAGTGCCATGCAAACAACTTCATCACCAGCAGATGGATCGGCGCTTGGGTCAGAC
>VEQL01000054.1 GCA_018883245.1 Chthoniobacterales bacterium | reverse complement strand
ACGACGGCGACCTCCGCTTTGCTGAGCAAGCGGTCGGCGAAGTTGGTCGAGCTGAGACCGAACTTCGAAATGTTGACGAGCATGTAGAACGCGCCGAGCGGTTTGACCGCCGTGAGATTCGGGATGGCGGCGATGCGCTCATACATGTATTCGCGACGAACATTGAATTCGTCGCGCATGTCGTTCACGCACTGCTGCGATCCCTTGAGCGCGGCAATACCTCCCTTTTGCGCAAAGGAATTCGGGCCGGACGTGCTGTGGCTCTGGATCGAGTCGATGACCTTGGCGATTTCCTCGGGCGCGCCGAGGTAGCCGAGGCGCCAGCCGGTCATGGCATAGGCTTTGCTGAATCCGTTGACCGTGATCGTGAGGTCGTAGGCCTCCTTCGAGAGCGAGGCGGGGCTCACCGCCACCGCGTCGTCATAAACGAGCTTTTCGTAGATTTCGTCGGAGAGAATGAAGATGTCCTCGGTGAGCGCAACCTCGACGATTTTTTCCAGTTCTTCGCGCGTGTAAACCGAGCCGGTCGGGTTGCCCGGGCTGTTGATGATGACCATCTTGGTGCGGGGCGTCATCGCGTTCTCGAAGTCCTCGGCGGTCATCTTGTAGGAGTTTTCCGCGGTGGTCGGGACAATCACCGGCTCGGCGCCCGTCAGACGGACCATTTCCGGGTAGCTGAGCCAATAGGGCGCGGGAATGATCACCTCGTCGCCCGGCTCGCAGCACGCGAGGATGGCGTTGTAGCAGGACTGCTTGGCGCCGTTGCTGACGATGATCTGGCTTGGCTTGTAATCGATGCCGTTGTCGGCCGCGAATTTCTCGCTGATGGCCGTGCGCAGTTCCGGCATGCCGGCGCTCGGCGTGTATTTGGTGAAACCTTCCTGCAGCGCCTTGATGGCCGCTTCCTTGATGTGCTCCGGCGTGTCGAAGTCGGGTTCTCCCGCGCCGAACCCGCAGACGTCGATGCCTTCGGCCCTCATGGCTTTGGCTTTGCTGTCGATGGCGAGGGTGAGCGAGGGGGTGAGTTGGGCGGCGTGTGAAGAGAGTTCCATGGTGCTTTTTGAAAAATCGTTGAACGACCAAGTTAAGCGGCGGAAGCCGCGGATTCAACGAATCGTTTGAGGGAATTATCCGCCACCTTGACAATACCGATTTCGCGGGCGGCGTTGTCCGGCGAGTCCGAGGCGTGGGCCGCATTGACCATGATATCTGTCCCGAATTCCTTCCGGATCGTCCCCGGCGGAGCCTTCGCGGGATCGGTAGGCCCGAGGACAGCACGGATTTTCGCGACGGCATCGGGACCCTCGAAGACAAGGGCGAGAATTTTCCGCGATCCCGGGTTGGCGTGATCTTTTTCGGGAACGCAGGAGGGGCGGCTGCCCGACATGAACTCGACGATGCTCTCCCAGTGTTCGCGACCTTTCTCCGCACCGAATTTTCCCGTCAACGCATCGAGCACGGGTCCGTAAAACTCCATGCCTTCCGCCACCGACATGTGGTGCACTTTCATCGCCACCAGCGGCAACCCGGTGCGGGAAAGAACATCGAGCACGGTGCCGGGCCGCGTGCCGGGGAAGGTGAAATTGTCGGGCTTGATGAGAACCAGCGAGCGGTGCGCGCCGGCAGTCACCGGCTTGGAGAGCGTGTCGGATTGGCCTGATGCGAATTCGCGCAACTTCGCCGCGACATCGTCACCGGCTGCGGGTGCGGAAACCATTCCCTCGCCGAGCATCGCGGCGAGCGACCCCGGCACCGAAGAGGAGCCGACCGCGGAAGAAATTTTCGCCACGGCATCCTCGCCGCGGAAAACGAAAAGACCGCAGCGTCGGCCGGCACTTTCCACCATGCCGGCCCACACGAGATCGAGTCCGCCCGTGCGCGCCACCGTGCCCGCGAGAATCCAGCCGGCCCAGCCTCGCTGCAGGGCCTCGTTGGAAATCAGCAGATAAGAAAGGGAATTTTTCATTGGACGTTTGTGTTTGGTTTATATTGCGCGCCGCCGGAGCGGACCGCGGAAACTAGGCGAGCAAAGCGCAAACAACAAAACAATTCTGCAAAGTATTAGCGGAACTAATTCTTGCGCTGCGGCGTCTTGTCGGAGAACATAAGCGCATGTTGCAGCGCATTGACCACCTCGGCATTGCGGTGCGTTCGCTGGAAGAATCCATTCCTTACTACGAAAAAGTGCTGGGCTTGAAATGCGAGCACACGGAGGAGGTGCCCAGCCAGAAAGTGCGCACGGCATTCTTCCACGTCGGCGAGGTTCACCTCGAACTGCTCGAACCGACGTCCCCTGAAAGCCCGATCGCGAAATTTCTCGAAAAAAATCCGCATGGCGGCATCCACCATGTGGCTTTCGCCACGGACAACATCGACGCCCAACTGGCGCAGGCCAAAGGCGCGGGCTGCCAACTCATCCACGAGAAACCTTTCGAAGGCGCAGCCAACAAACTCGTCGCTTTCCTCCACCCGAAATCCACCCAAGGCGTGCTGACAGAATTTTGCGCGCCGCTCGCGCCGCACAACTGACCGCATGCCCATCGACCCCAAACTCCTCGACCAACTCGACGAAAAACGCGCCAACATCCTCGTCAGCGGCGCGCCGGACAAAGTCGAGCAACGCCACGAAAAGGGCCTGCTTACGGCCCGCGAACGCGTCGATTCGCTTTTCCAACCCGGCTCGTTCCAGGAGTTCGGCATGTTTGCCGAGCACCAATGCACGAACTTCGGCATGGCGGACAAGAACTTGCCCGCCGACGGCGTCGTCACCGGCGTCGGCCTGCTGGACGGGCGCCCGGTCGCGGCGTGCAGCCAGGATTTTCTCGTGGCCGGCGGTTCGCTCGGACGCGTGCATGCGCAGAAAATCTGCGATCTCATGGATTACGCGATGCGGGCCGGCGTGCCCATCGTGGCGTTCAACGACTCCGGCGGCGCGCGCATCCAGGAGGGCGTGCTCTCGCTCTCCGGCTACGGACAGGTCTTTTTCCGCAACGTCCTGTTGTCGGGTGTCGTGCCGCAGATCGCCGTGATCTGCGGTCCCTGCGCGGGCGGCGCGGCTTACTCGCCCGCGTTGATGGACTTCCTGATCATGACCAAGTCCAGCGCGAACATGTTCATCTGCGGACCGGAGGTGATCAAAGCGGCAACCGGACAGGTCACCACGATGGAAGAGATCGGCAGCGCCGCGGCCCACGCCACGGTGAGCGGCAACGTCCATTTCGTTGCGAACGACGATGAGCACGCCATCGAGCTGGTGCGCAAACTCCTGTCGTTCCTGCCCGCCAACAACCTCGTCGATCCCCCGCACCGACCGACTCCGGAACTCGACCTCTCGGACGTGCCGGCTTTCGACGAGATCATCCCCGACGATCCGAAAAAACCTTTCGACATCCTCGATATCATCAACGCGCTCGTGGATGATGCGGACTTTCTCCAAGTCCACCAGGAATGGGCGAAAAGCATCGTCGTCGGTTTCGCGCGCATCCAAGGCATCGTGGTCGGCATCGTGGCCAACCAGCCGATGGTGCGCTCGGGCACGCTCGACATCGACAGCTCGGACAAAGCCGCGCGCTTCATCCGCTTCTGCAACCTTTACAACATCCCGATCGTCACGCTGGTCGATGTTCCGGGTTTCATGCCCGGTGTCGCGCAGGAGCGCGGCGGCATCATCCGCCACGGGGCCAAAATGCTTTTCGCCTACGCCGCGGCGACCGTGCCCAAAATCACCGTCATCCTGCGCAAAGCCTACGGCGGCGCTTACCTCGCGATGTGCAGCCGCGACCTCGGGGCCGATCTCGTGTTCGCGTGGCCGACGGCCGAAATCGCCGTCATGGGCGCGGAGGGCGCGGTCAAAATTGTTTTCCGCCGCGAGATCAAGGAAGCCAAGGATCCGAAAAAGGCGGAAACCACGTTCGTGAAAAAATACCGCGAGGAATTCGCCTCCCCCTACCAGGCTGCGGCCAACGCGCAGATCACCGACGTCATCCGTCCTGCGCACACCCGCGCCGCGGTGGCGATGGCGCTGCGCAACACGCTTTCCAAGCGCGAGACAAGACCGCCGAAAAAGCACGGCAACATCCCGATGTGACCCATTACCATGAAGAAACTCCGAGTCACCGTTGACGGCAAAGTTTACGAAGTCCTCGTCGAGATCCTCGACAAGGGGGAGGAATCACCGGCCGAGAAGCGGCGTTCCGCCTGGGCATCACCCGGAACCGCCGCGCCGGCGCCCGTGGCCTCGGCCCACGTCGCTGCTCCGCCGACGGCCAAGCCCGTCCAGCACCATGCACCCGCCGCGGCCGGTGAGGTCCCGAGCCCGTTGGCCGGCAAGGTCGTCTCCGTGGACGTGCAAGCGGGACAAAAAGTCGAGGCCAACGACCAACTCATCACGCTCGAGGCCATGAAAATGAACACCTATGTCTTTGCTCCCGCCGCGGGCACCATCGAAGCGATTCTGGTCAAGCCGGGGGACGCGGTGGAGGAAGGCCAGGCTCTCGTCAAACTCGCCTGAGTCCGAGATGACAATCTTTCCGACGCTCGCCGCCTCGCTGCCGGCCGCACCCACATTCGTGGAGAACCTGCAATACCAGGTGACGGGAATGCTTGTCGTGCTTGTCACCCTTGGCGGCATGGCGCTGGTCGTTTGGATCGCGGGCAAATTTTTCGCCGTGCGCGACCGGAGCCAACGCGCCCGGGAAGAGGAGGCTGCCGCGGAGATCAGCGTGACGGGCCCGATCCACGCCGTGATTGCCGCAGCCGTGGCCACGGCGCTCGAAGACAAGCAGTTCGTCATCTACGGCATTCGCACTGCCGATCCCAGCAGCAGCCTTGCTTGGAGCGCCGAGGGTCGCCGCAGCATCTACGCGACGCGCAATATCCGCTGATTCATGCTGCTCCATATCCTCAACGACTTCGCCAGCTTCTTCCAACTCACCGCATTTTCTCTGGTGACTTGGCGGATGGTGGTGATGTGGGGCGTCTGCATCCTGCTTTTTTACCTGGCGGTGCGCAAAGGCTTCGAACCCCTGCTGCTCGTCCCCATCGCATTCGGAGCATTGCTGGCCAACCTGCCGACCGAGGGGCTGATCACGACCCTTCCTGTCGCGGGAGGAGCGGTTGACACGGGCGTCCTTTCCATGAGCTTCCAGCCCGATCCGCACGGATTCCGCGTCGAGCACATCACCGGGGGCCTCTACGATTTCATCTCGCAGGGCATCAAACTGGAGATTTTCCCGCCGCTGATATTTCTCGGTGTCGGGGCCCTCACCGACTTCGGTCCGCTGATCGCCAATCCCCGCACCCTGCTTCTCGGCGCCGCCGCGCAACTCGGCGTGCTGGTCACTTTCATCGGCGCCAATTTCCTCGGATTCACATCGGCGCAGGCCGCCTCGATCGGGATCATCGGAGGGGCCGACGGACCGACGGCCATTTTCCTCACCTCCAAGCTCGCGCCCGAACTGCTCGGTGCCGTCGCTGTCGCCGCCTACACCTACATGGCGCTGGTTCCGCTCATCCAGCCGCCCATCATGAGGGCCCTCACGACCAAAAAAGAGCGTGTCATACGCATGAAATCGCTGCGGCAGGTTTCGCGCGCGGAGAAACTGACGTTCGCCGTGTTGGTCACGGTCATCACCAGCCTCCTCGTCCCTGCCGTGGCTTCCCTCGTCGGCATGCTCATGCTCGGCAATTTCCTCCGCGAATGCGGCGTGACCGAACGCCTCGTGAAAAGCGCGCAGAACGAAATCATAAATGTCGTCACCATTTTTCTCGGCACCAGCGTGGGCATCACGATGTCGGGCGAAAGTTTCCTGCGCTCGCAGACCCTCATAATCATCGGCCTCGGGGTCATCGCGTTCGGTTTCGGGACGGGGGGCGGCGTCATCGCGGCCAAAATCATCAATCTTTTCGACCGCAACAATCCGATCAATCCGCTCATCGGATCCGCCGGCGTGAGCGCGGTTCCGATGGCGGCACGCGTCTCTCAGGTCGAGGGGCAGAGGGCCGACCCCGCCAATCATCTCCTCATGCATGCCATGGGTCCGAACGTGGCGGGCGTGATCGGCACCGCCGTCATTGCCGGCTACTACCTCGCCACGCTTTCGCACTGACATGGGAAAAGATGCCGGCGTGCGCACGCGCGAGTGGCGCGGTTGGACGCTCCACGAGTGCGCATCCCTCGTATCCACCAACGACCACGCCCGCGGCCTGCCCGCGTGGCACGCCATCCGCGCCCATGCCCAGACCGGAGGACGCGGACGCCAGGGGCGGCGCTGGGAGTCTGGCCGCGGCGGACTTTGGATGTCGGCCGTGCTGCCGCTCGATCCGCCCGACCGTGGCTGGCCGGCCTTCCCCCTCGCGGCCGGGTTGGCCGTGGTCACCACGCTGCGGGGACTGGGACTGAAAAACGCGCGACTTCGCTGGCCCAACGATGTGCTGGTCGGTCCGCGAAAAATCTGCGGGATCCTCATGGAGAAATTTTCCGCCGAACGCGTGGTCGTGGGCATCGGGCTCAATGTGTGCAACAACCCCGCGGAGCAGGATCAATCGCTGCGCGACATCGCCACCTCGCTGTCGGCCGAATTGACCGCCGTTCCGCCGTCCGACGAACTTTACGAGGACATCCTTATCGCCCTTCGCGCAGTGCACGGGCGCGTGGCGGAGGAGGGTTTCGGCTCGCTTGCCGACGAGATCAACGCGCACTGGGGCGGCACGCGCGAAGTGGAACTGAAACTTGCCGACGGATCCGTGCGCGGCAGTTTTCACGGCATCGATTCCCGCGGCGACCTGCTGGTCGGTGTCGATGGAAACACGTCCGCCTATTCCGCGCCGCGAGTCCAGCTCATGCGCGAGGTTTGAAAATCCCTCTTGCGCCCCGACGCATGCCGCACTGACGATATTGCGATGGACGACTTCAAATTCACCGCCGACGGACTCATTCCCGTCATCGTGCAGGAAGCAACGGGCGGAACACCGCCACGCGGACGAGTGCTCATGATGGCATGGATGAACCGCGAAGCACTGGAGCGCACGCTTTCGAGCGGCAAAATGCACTACTGGAGCCGCTCGCGGAAGAAGCTTTGGTTCAAGGGCGAATCGAGCGGGCACACGCAGGATGTGGTCCGCTGGTATGCCGATTGCGACAAGGATTGCCTGCTCTTCGAGGTCAAGCAGACGACCGGGGCCTGCCACACCGGCTACGAGAGCTGCTTCTTCCAGCAATACGACATGCAGGGGCGCGCGCTTCCGGTGGAAGAGAGGCCTGCATTCGACGCCGGCAAGGTTTACACGCGTCAAGGCGCGTGACCGCAGACCACGCGTCTGCTTTCCGGCTTTTGGCGGAACGGCTCGGGCCGTCGAACTTCCGGCGCCGTCTTCACAGCCAAGGCGACCTGCGCGCGCGGCTCATTCACCAAGGCGAGGGTCCTCTTGTCATAGAGCGCGCGGTTCCCGTCGATCGCATCATCGGCTTCATGCTCCGGGTAGCCGGCCTGCGCGCACGCGCCGTGGCGAACTGCCTCGACGTGCGTCTCGTCACACGCGAACAACCGTTGCCAAACCTGCCGGAGGCGTTCGACGGTTTCCGCCTGCTGCAGCTTTCCGACCTCCACCTCGATCTTGTCGCGGGTTTCGCCGACGTCGTGACAAGCCGCATCCGCGCCGTTCCCCACGACTTGGCGGTGATCACGGGCGACTTTGCCGACCATCCGGCGGGATATTTCCACGCCTGCCTAGGGGACTTGCGCCGCATCGCACGCGCCCTCGGACCGGGCGCGCTGGCGGTCTTGGGAAACCATGACATCCTCGAAATCGTCCCGCATCTCGAGGAGGCCGGCATCCGTGTCCTCCTCAATGAAAGCGCGCGCATCGAACGCAACGGAAGCAGCCTCTGGATCGCGGGCATCGACGACCCGCACTTTTACCGCACCCATGACCTCCGGGCCGCGCGCAGCAACATCCCGCACGGGGACTGCTCCATCCTGCTCTCGCACAGCCCGGAAACCTACGATGATGCGGCACGACTGGGGTTCGATTTCATGTTGAGCGGACACACCCATGCCGGACAGATCTGCCTGCCGGGCGGCTTCGCCATCGTCCGCAACGGGCGGTGCCCCAAAGCCCAGTTTGCCGGGCCGTGGACGCACGGAAAGATGCGCGGCTACACATCCCGCGGAACAGGTTCATGCGGCGTGGCCGCGCGTTTCAATTGCCCGCCCGAATTGACCGTGCACGTCCTTCGCGCTGCGGGAAGCTGATCAAGCCTTGCGTCCGAGCGCGTCGAGCAACTTCACATGGATGTTGTCGAAGCCCCCGTTGCTGAAAACCACGATCACGTCGCCGCGGGTGGCCAGACTGCAGACGCGTTCGACGATCGCGGCGGTCTCGGCCTCGTAGAAAGCCTCTTTGCCGGCGCTCCGGAGGTCCGAAACAACTTTTTCCGGATTCAACCGCTCATTCTCCGGCAATTGGTCCATGCGCGCCACCTTGGCCAGCACCACACCGTCCGCTCCGGCAAAAGCCTTGGGCAGCGAATCCTGGAAAACCGCGCGACGCGTGGTGTTGGATCGCGGCTCGAACACTGCCCACAGCTTCGCGCCCGGATACTTCACCCGCAAGCCATCGAGCGTCTGGGCGATGGCCGTGGGATGATGGCCGAAGTCATCGATCACCGCGATGCCCCCCGCCTCCCCGCGAACCTCCTGGCGACGCCGGATGCCGGTGAAAGTCTTGAGGGCCTTGCGGATCTCCGCGACCGGGACATTGTAAAAATGCGCGGCGGAAACGGCCATCGCGGCGTTGCGGACGTTGAATTCGCCGATCATCGGGATCTCGAAGCGCTCGCCGAAAAGCGTGAAGCCCGAACTGTCGCGTCCGAGGTGGACATCGCGGATATGGTTTCCCGCATTCGGGGAGAACCCGACTTCGACCAGCGGAGCCGGGCACTTTTCGGCCAGCGCGCGGCAGTTCGGGTCGTCGGCGTTGAGCAGCACCATGCCCTCCGAAGGGACAATCTGGACGAGGCGGCGGAAGCTGGTCATCACATCCTCTAGGTCGCGGAAGATGTCGGCATGGTCGAACTCGATGTTGTTCACGATGAGCAACTCGGGCAGGTAGTGGATGAACTTCGAGCGCTTGTCGAAAAACGCCGTGTCATACTCGTCGCCTTCGAGGATGAAATATTTCGAATCCCCGAGGCGGCAGCCCTGGCCGAGATTGTTCGGGATGCCGCCGATGAGCCAGGAGGGGGCGAGCCCGGCGGACTCGAAGATCCAGGCCAGCAGCGAGGTGGTCGTTGTCTTTCCGTGGGTTCCGGTCACCACGAGGTTGTGTTTGCCGCGCAGGAAGAAAAATTTCAGCGCCTCGGGCAGCGAGTAGTAGAGCAGCTTGCGGTTCAGGACGGCTTCGACTTCGGGATTTCCGCGCGTCATGGCGTTGCCGATGACCACGAAGTCGGCGTCGGCGGGAAGGTTTTCCGGGCGGAACCCCTTGCTGATGGCGATTCCTTTGCCCTGGAGGAACGTGGACATCGGGGGATAAACATTGTCATCCGATCCGGTGACATCGACCCCGCGGTCGCGCAGTGCCGCGGCCAGCGAGCCCATGGCCGTCCCGCAGATGCCCGTGAAGTGCACCTTGCGCAGTGCCTGTGGTTTCGCGGCGCTCATCAATACACGTCCTTCCGGTATCGTTTGGCTTTTTTCAAGTCCTCGACGTAAGCCGCAGCATCTTCCGGCGGACGGTCGCCCGCCTGTTTCACAATGCGGTGCAGGGCCTGGTCCACGTCCTTGGCCATACGCGACGCGTCGCCGCAGACATAAAAATACGCGCCGTCCTCGAGCCACTTCCAAAGCTCCGCCGCGTTTTCCATCATGCGGTGCTGCACGTAGATTTTCTGCGCCTGATCGCGTGAAAAAGCGGTGTCCAGGCGTCCCAGCACGCCCTTGGCGAGCCATGCTTCAATTTCCTCCTCGTAGAGAAAATCGGTCGCGCGGTTGCGGTCGCCGAAGAAAAGCCACGTCTCGCCCGGCGCGCCTGTCGCCTCGCGATCCTGCAAGAATGCGCGGAACGGCGCGATGCCCGTGCCCGGGCCGACCATGATGACCGGCACCGACGGATCTTCCGGTGGCCGGAAGTGTTTTGCCGAGTGGATGAACACCGGCATGGTCCCGTCGTTCACGCGGTCGGCAAGGTAGGTCGAACACACACCATGCCGTCGGCGTCCGTGAAGATCGTAACGCACGATCGCAACAGTTAGGTGGATGGACTCGGGGTGAGCCTTGGGCGACGACGCGATGGAGTAGAGCCGCGGCTGGAGCTTGCGGAGAACTTTCGCCAATTCGTCCGCTGTGAACTTGGCCCGTGGGTAAGCCGCGAGAATGTCGATCACCTCGCGACCGTCGATCCAGTCGTGCATCACCGATTTCGCCTCGGGGTCGGTCAACTCTTCCAATTCGGGTGCATCGGGGCATTTCTCCAGGATCGCCGCGAGCAACTGGCGCGAAGGCTCGCGCAGCGTGAGTTGGCGGCTCAGCACATCCCGGATGTCCGCGTTCGCGGTTTCGACGCGTTCATCGCCTGTCAAACCCGCCGCCGACAACACAGCATCGACATCGGCGGGATCGTTGGAGGGGAAAACCCCGAGCGAATCCCCGACCTCGTAAGCCAAGCCCGAGCCGGCCAGCGACACCTCGAAGTGCAAGGTTTCTTTGCCCGATCCCGCGGCGGTCAAAAGCTTTGATTTGGTCACGCGCGCCGGGAACGGATTCTTGCGCGAATAAACGGAGTCAGCGGAAGACATTCCCGTGAATATGGCGGCGAGGGCGCCTGTTTGCACGCCTCAAACCGCCTGGCCGAGCAACCGGGCCACGAGCGATTCGTCGGTGATGATCCCCAAAAACTTCCCCGTTCCCGCGTCCCTCACCTCGGCCACGGGTGTCCGCGCCCGCCGCAGTTTGGCCAGGGCACTCCAAGCCGGAAGGTCGGAAGTGAACGAGGCAAGCGGCCGCGCGAATGACTGGGCGCGCGCCGCCAATGATCCGGACAAGGCTGCCGCGCCACAGGACATGGCGCCGAGCGGAAGACCGTCGGAGCCGATAACCAACGTATGCTCGGCATCCGCCACGCGCCGGTCCGCGAGCAATTCCCCGAGAACGGCATCAGCCGGGGCGCAGGAAAATTTTTCCGCAGGCGCGGCGAGATCGCCAGCAGTCAGGCGGCGGAAATCCAGCACGCGGCGCAGCATCGATTGCTCGAGCGGCGAGATGCCTTCGGTTTTCGCCGCCAGCGCCATAAGTTCGTCCGCCGCGGGAGGGCGCGGCAAGGGGTCCGGACGGACGCGGCGAAGCAGCCGCGCCACGGGCCGCGCGAGCGGCGCCCAAAAGGATCCTGCGAGAGCGACCAGCCACCACAAGCGGCTGAGGACGAAAAAGGGCAGGCGCCGGAAAATCTGGCGCGCCAACACACCGACAAGAAGCGCGTAGAGGGGGACGAAAATTGCCGGAACCGACCACCACCAAGTTCCCGCGGATGATGCGAACAGCGCGAGCGCACCGGCACCGAGGGCATGGCTGGTCCAGGCGAGCACAAGATCCGCCTGCGGCCGCACCGGATCCCACGACAGCATGGTCCTGGCGCGACGGTCGCCTTTGTCCACGCGATGGCGCAAGCGCACGCGGTCGAGCGCCTGCCAGGCCGCGTCGAGCCCGGAAAACACGAAGGATCCCGCAAGCAACACGGCGGTGAGGAAAAACGTCATGACTCCTCCTCCTGCAAGAGGCGCACGCGCTTCAAGGCCACCTCGCGCACACGTCGTTGCGCCATCGAACGCACGGTGACTTTCCACGGACCCAAGCGCACCGAGGATCCCTGCCTCGGGAGCCTGCCGAGTTGATGGATCACGTATCCGCCGATCGTCTCGATCCCTTCGCGGGTCGCGTCGAAACCGAGATATTCCCCCAAATCGTCGAGCCGTGCATTGCCCGCGGCGAGCAGGCGGCCGTCGCCGAGCTGCTCGATGTAAAGGTCGGACTCCACGCGCGGCGCGGCCCCCTCGAGGATTTCCTCGATGAAATCCTCCAGTGTGACCACGCCCTCGACACCGCCGAACTCGTCGAGCACCACGGCCAGCGGCTGTCGGTGCTTGAGGAAACCGGCCAACAGCGTGCTGGCCTCCATGGTCTCGGGCACGAAGGATGGCGGGAGCAGGGCCTCGGTGAAGTGCATTCCCGTCGGCAGACGGCCGAACGTGCGGGTGTCGAGCAGGCCGACGACCTCGTCCGGCGTTTCCCCGACGACTGGTGCGCGGCGGACATTGTTCTTCACCAGCAACGCACGCACATCGTCGTTGCTCATCTCGTCCTCGATGAACATCACATCGACACGCGGCATCATGTAGTGCCGGACCGTGGCGCGACTCAGCCGCAGCACTTCGGTGAGAACTTCCGCCTCCTGCATCGTGAACCGGCCCTCCTCCTCGCGCACCCGCACCAGCGTTTCCACTTCCTCGGGACCAAGCTGCGCTCGCGATTCGAGCGACCATGGGAAAATTTTGCGCGCCACGAACGCCACGAGCTGCTGGATGCGGTCGAAAAACGGGCCGAACACGCGCCAGACAACGGCGCCGACCCGCAAAAGCGGACGCTCCCAAGCCCGCGGACGGCGCGCGGCCAATGCGCAGGGCAACACCTCGACGAGCACCACCGCGCCGAGAAGCCCCAGGATCCAAGCCCACGCCGGACCGGCAACTTGCCGCGACGCGAGCAAGCCGGCCGTCCATAACGCCCACCAGCCCGTTCCCCGCGCCAGCGCACTACCTAGGGCGAAAAACGTGAAGAGGCAATCGCGCGGATGTGCGAAGTCGGCCGCCCGCAACCGGAGCCGCGGCGAGGCCGGCCATTGGTCCATGCGCTCGCGCGGCGTCTGCCAGAGCACCGCCTCGAGGGAGCCGAGCAGGGAACCGGCCGCCGCAAGCAACAAGCCCGCCGCCAGCCAGACAAACCAGGTGCTTTCCATCAAAACAGCGTCAGCTTAGCGGTTTCGCGCCATCAAACCAGCCCGCTCCATTTTGCCCTGTCACCCCCGCGCCGCCTGTGGTCTCTTGGCCGGCGCAAGCATCATGGGAAAACACGACAGGATCGCCGCGCAAATTGCGCACCTCGAACCGCGCGGAGGCCGGCATCCTTGCTACATCGAATACTTCCGGCTTTTCAACGCGCAGGAGTATTACGCGGCGCACGACGTTCTCGAGCACATCTGGCTCGATTCCGAGGGCGAACAATATGTTTTTTACAAGGCGCTTATCCAGTTCGCCGGCGGCTTCGTCCACCTGCAGCACCACCACCGCGAACCGCAACACCGCATCCACGGCAAGCGCCTCCGCCCTGCCGCGCGTTTG
>VEQL01000053.1 GCA_018883245.1 Chthoniobacterales bacterium | reverse complement strand
ATGATCAAACACGGCGCCACCACGATCTGGGAGCTGTGGAACGGCAACACGGCCGATCCCCTCATGAACTCCGGCAACCATGTCATGTTGCTCGGGGACTTTCTGCCGTGGATCTTCTGCGATGTCGCCGGTATCCGCGAAGGCCTGCCGGGTTTCGAGCGCATCGTTCTGCGCCCGCATTTCGTTTTCGACAGCGTGGAATGCTCGCACCGTTCGCCCCGCGGACGCATCGCCAGTTCATGGACGAAGAACGGGGACGGCACCATCCGCTGGACGGTGGAAATCCCGCCGGGCACTCCGGCGTGTGCGGAGCTTCCCGCCTCGGCCGTCGTGGTTTCCCAAGAAACCGGGGCAACCGTTGCCGGCGCGGAAACTTTCCAGTCGCCGGAGGGCGACTTGGTCCGCATCACCCTGCCTCCGGGATCCTCCGCCTTCGAAATCCGCACAAAAGCCCGAAATCCGAATCCTTGAAGCAATATGAATTTTCGACCCGCTATTGTCCTTGTCCCCATTCTCCTCGCCTCCACCTGCCTCGCGGCCGATCCGGATCCGGCGGTGGTGGCCGATCTCCGGAGCTGCTGGCAAATTTCCTCCCGTCCGCTGGTCAACTTGGGTCAGGACGTTTCACCGGAGGCTCTGCTCTGTTTCCGGAAGACCTTCGATCTGCCGGAGCTTGCACAAATGAAAGAGGCATGGGCGGTCTTTGCGGCGGATGACGCTGCGACGTTGTTTCTCAACGGAACCGAAATCGGCAGCGCCCAACAGGGGACCAACCCGGATTTCACGGCCAAGTATGGAACGTTCGCAATTCCACTGGAGCTGCTGAAAGAGAAAGACAATGTGCTCGCCGTTCGTTTGACCAACAGCCCGCAGACTCCTGCCGGGATCATCGGGAAAATCACCTTCGTGCCCGAGCAGGGCGAGCCGCGGTTTCTTCCGATGGACACGACATGGAAGTGGGTCGAGGGCGAGCCCGCGGAGGGCTGGATGGAAGCCGGTTTCGACGATGCGGCCTGGTCGCCGGCGGTCGCCGTGCAACCGAACTCCCAAACGATCGGGCTCGTCGGCTATGCACCACCGGTTCCGGAAAAGGATTTCCCGGAATTCATCGTCCCCGGACAGGAGAAGTGGATGACCTTGATGCGTGATTTCTACAACAGGCATCTCAACTGGTTTTTCACCTGCGGAACTCTCTGGGATCCCTGGATCCCGCGCACGGTGGCATGGCCGGCTTTGGCGGATGACGTCCAGGGACGCCCGCAATTCCAAGCCGCGCGCCAATACCTCTCCCTGCGCGAACTCACGCCGGAGGGCTACATCTCCACCCACCAACATTACGGTCTCGGCCATCCGAAGGGCTGGCCGTTTCCGATGTGGTCGCAGTCAGCCGGAAAGGGCTGGCATTTCTCGCTGGCCTTTGTGCCTTACCGCGATCCGTTCGGCATTTTTCTCACGACGTCGGTGGACGACTGGACGCTCGAGGACTGCACAACGGTTTCCCTCGGCGAACCGGAGGGATGGGTGCTGGAAACCGGGAGCGGGCCCGCCACCATCACCTCCCCGAAAATTGACGTGGCCAAGCGCTCGGCGACCTATGTGCGCATGGAGTGGCTGGCGCCGCAGCTCTCGCCCCAAGCCCAACCCTATCTGGAATGGACAACCGATGGAGAACCGGAGTTCTCGCCGCAGCGGCGCGTCTATTTTTCCCCGCCCGCCCGCGACGCGCGGATTCCCGTGGTGAGCATGATCAAGCTTCCCGAACACATCGACCTCGAGACGCGCATCACGCGGCTGCGCATCGGCTTCGGCAACTCGGCGCCCGGACGTATCACGATCAAGGCGATCATGACCTCCGTCGAAACGCGCCACAACATCAACAATCCTTCCTACATCCTCGGCGTCGCCGATTACACGGCATGGAGCGGCGACCTGAACCTCCTGCGCGAGAGCATGCCGAAAATGCGCGCCGCGCTGGCCTACTTCCTCAAAAAATACCGCGTCCGCGAGGAGAAGATGGTGGTCACTCCCGACATCGGCAAAGACGGCCGGAGCGGGTTCGCCTTCACTCCGGACGGCACCAAGGTCGTCACGCCGGGGCGCGGCATCGGCAACAACTACTTCGACATCCTGCCGTTCGGCGGGCGCGACGCCAACGCGACCTACCTTGCCTATGCCGCCATCCTGCGCATGGCCGATTTGGAGGAACAAATCGCGGCGCATCCCGAGTGGAATATCGACCGGGGAGCCCTCGCTTTCGACCCGGACGATCTGCGCAAGCTCGCCGCCGAGGTGAAGACAACCGCCGCTCCTTTCTTCTTCAACGATGCAACCGGCCGCTTCGTCGGGGCGGAGGACCTCGTGGACAAAAAGCGCTACGATTACGGCTTCGTCTTCATCAACAACGAGGCCATCTACTATGACTTCGCCCAGCCCGATCAGGCCGTGAAAATTCGCGACTGGCTCGATGGCAAACGCGTCGTCGAGGGAGACACGTCGCAGGGGGCGGACATCTACAAATACCGCTTCGGCCCGCGCATGACCACGCGCCGCAATCTGGAGTGGTATATTTTTCCGTGGTTCAACCCGGAGAACATCCCGTGGGGCGGGCAGGTGCAGGACGGCGGATCCGTGCTCGGCTTTTCCTATCACGACCTCATGGCCATCCTGAAAGTCCGCGGTCCGGCTGCCGCATGGCAGCGCCTGCGCGAGATACTGCAGTGGTATGAGGACACGCAAAAAGCCGGCGGCTACGTGGCCTACTACAGCGGCAAAAAAGAAAACGAGGAGGGCTCGATGCAGGGCGGCGGGATCGGTTCCGGCGGACTCGGCATCATGCGGGAATTCCAGGAAAGCCTCCTCCTGCCGCAAGTCATGATCGACGGTTTCCTCGGTCTTCGTCCGCGCATGGACGGCCTGGCCATCCGGCCCTCGCTGCCGAAAGATTGGCCGTCGCTCACCATCACCCGGATCGGCTTCCAAGGGGGTGTCTATTCCATCACTGCCAAGTCCGATGGCAGCATCAGCGTCGAATGCACCGCGGGAGAGCTTGCCAAGCCGGCCCTCCTCTTCCCGCCGGATGGCACCTGGCAAGACGCGGCGGGCAATACCTTCTCACCCCGGGCCGCCGCGGAGGGGATCCCCCTGCCGGCAAAACCCGGCGAGTCCCTGACTCTCACGCCTTGGCGACAAGCGCAGTGATTCGATCCTCACCTTGAAAGCCATGCGGTCATCGACCTGTCCGCGGATCATTTCCCGGCGGCAAGGATTGTCTGGACTTGGAGTTTTTGATCGCTTTGCTATGTCGCAGCCGAAATGAAAACTTCCCCGCCATCAAAACTTCCAGTGGCCCTCGTCACCGGCTCATCCAGCGGAATCGGTGCCGCGCTGGCCGAGCGGCTTGCCGCCGAAGGCTATCTGGCCTTGATCAATGCGCGCTCCGAGAACGAAGGAGCCAGGCGCACGCTGGAAAAAATCCGCGCGGCGGGTCATCAGGCGGAATACGCGATCGCGGATTTGTCGAAGGTTTCCGAGATCCAAAGGATGTTCGCAGAAATCCGCGCGAACCACGGAAGGATCGATGTGCTGGTGAACAACGCGGGGATCTGCCCGTTCCACGAGTGGGACGAGGTAACCGAAAGCGTGTGGGACCTCACGCACAGCACGAATTTGAAGGCGGGGTTCTTTTGCACGCAGGAAGCCGCCAAGCTCATGATCGAAAACAAGACCCCGGGCCGGATCATGGTGATCAGTTCGATCTCCGCGATCAAAGGCGGCACGGTGCAGACGCATTATTGCCCGACGAAGGGCGGCCAGATTTCGATGATGAACGCATTTGCCGTCTGCCTGGGAAAATACGGGATCACTTGCAACTCGATCCTGCCCGGCACCATTGAAACGCCGATCAACGCCGAGTATCTGGCCACCGGCAACAACCGGGCGAACCTCGAGATCCAGACGTGCGTCGGCTACATCGGTCTGCCGGAAGACGTCGCCGGATTGGTCGCCTTTCTGGCCAAGCCCGAGGCGCGCTACATAACGGGGGGATCGTTCCTCGTGGATGGCGGCGAGTTGATCAAACACCTTTGATCCTCGTGCAATACACGATCCAACTTTTCAAAACCGGCGCGGTGGATGTGCCGGCACCCGAGGTTTACTGGATGTGCCGTTTCGGCGAATGGACCCGGCTGCAATTTTTGATGGCGGTGATCCGCGGCGGGGGCAAAACCATCGTGCTCAACACCGGATTCCCCGCGGATATCGGGCCACTGGCCAAGGCATGGAGGGATTTCCTGGGCGAACGGGCGGTGCTGGAGCGCCCCCCGGAATGGACGCCGCAAATCGCCCTGCCCGCGGCCGGTATCGATCCCGCCTCGGTGGACCACGTCCTGCTCTCCCCGATCCAGCTTTATGCCACGGGCAACCTGCGCATGTTCCCGAACGCGAAGTTCTGTGTTTCGCGCAAGGGGTGGATCGAAGATATCCTCGCCCCGACCTACCACCACCATGTCCCGCGCCAGGGCTGCATCAGCGACGAGGATCTTTTCTGGCTGCTGGATTCCCGCGCGGACCGTCTCCTGCTCTTGGACGATGTGCAGGAATTGCTCCCCGGCCTGACCTGCCGCTGGATCGGCGTGCACCACCGTTCGTCGTTCACCACGGAGGTGGAAACGGCAAGCGGCCGTGTCATTCTGTCCGACTGCGCCTTCCACTACGCCAACGTCGAAGACAACATTCCGCTTGGCATCGCGGAAAGCATCATCGAGGCCGACGCCGCCTACCGCCACATCCGGCAAACCGCCGATGTTTTCATCCCGCTCTACGATCCGCTGGTCTGGGAAAGGCATCCCGAAGGACGCATCGCCTGACGCCTTTCCGCCATGAAAGTCACGGACATCAAAACGACCAATCTTGCGTTTTCGCGCACCCCGGAGACGCTGAAAAAGCATCTCTGCACGCCGACCTCCAAATTCCGCGACCCGCTTTCGTCCGGACAGAATTGGTTCGGGCCGGTCGCGCTCACCGTGGTGGAAGTTTTCACGGATGAAGGCATCACCGGCGTGGGCACGGCGGGCGGATTCACTTCCGTGCCGCTGGAAGTGGTGGAGACATACCTCAAGCCGGTCGTTCTCGGGGAATCGCCGTTCAACACCGAGTTGATGCAGGACAAGATGTTCCGCTCGACCGTGCGCTTCGGGCGGCGGGGGGCTGTCATGGCCGCGATCAGCGCCGTGGATCTCGCCTGCTGGGACATCATGGGCAAGGCGCTCGGCCAGCCGGTTTACAATCTGCTCGGGGGAAAAACCAAGGAGCGTGTGCGGGCCTATGCAAGCCGCTGCTACGCGATGGAGGATCTGGACGCCCTCGCGGAGGAGGCGAAGGGATACGTCGCGCAGGGCTTCACTGCGCTGAAGCAGCGCTTCGGATTCGGGCCGGAGGACGGCATCCGCGGGATGAAACGCAATGTGGAATTGATCAAAACCGTGCGCGAAGCGGTCGGCGACGAAATCGAACTTGCCGCCGACGCCTACATGGGTTGGGACTACGCCTACGCCATCGAGATGGAGCGCCGCCTGCGGGAATTCGGATTGTCCTGGATCGAGGAGCCGTTCATGCCGGACGACCTCCAAAGCTACGCGCGGTTCACAGCGGAGTCCCCCACCCGCATTTCCATGGGCGAGCACGAGACCTCGCTCTTCGGCTACAAACAGCTCATCGACTTGCAGGTGGCCGACATCCTCCAACCGGACTGCAACCGCGTCGGCGGCATCACGGCCATGAAAAAAATCTGCGCCCTCGCCGAGGCCGCGCACCTGCCCGTTTTCCCGCACTCGAACGAGGCGCACAACCTCCACATTATCGTCTCGCAAAGCAATTGCCCTTTGATCGAATACTTCCCGGACGTGGAACCCGACACCGGAAACGAACTTTTCTGGAAAGTCTTCGACGGGGAACCGCGTGCCGACGGCGGATACATCACGCCGAACGACGCACCCGGCCTGGGAATCACGCTCAATCGCGAGCGCATGGAACCTCTCCTCTGCAAATAAACTCCTATGTCCAAAGCCACCACCGAGTCCATCGCCCCCAACGCCGTCCCGCCACCCGAACTGCAAGACCTGATCACCCGCTTCGGCCGCCTCTACACGGGTGCCGTCAACGACGTTCTCGACGGCATGGGCGTGAGCGACCGCGTGCTGCCGCACGGCATCGTCGCGCTCCGCCATGGCATGCGCTTCGCCGGACGGGCCATGCCCACCCTCGGTGCCCCTTCGCTGGAGACAGACATGGACAAATTGCTCCTGCCGTGGATGGAAATGCTCCAAGCCATCCGGCCCGGTGACGTGCTTGTCACCCAACCCAACGACCACCAGAACGCGCACTTCGGCGAGCTTTCCAGCCACGCGGCGAAAATCGCCGGCTGCCAGGGCGTGGTCATCGACGGCGGATGCCGCGACATCGATTACATCCTGCACCAGAGCAAACTGCCGGTTTTTTGCCGCTACACAACCCCCAAGGACATCAAGGGCCGGTGGAAAATCATCGATCACCACGTCCCGATCAAGATCGGTGAAACCACCATCAACGTCGGCGATTTCATCCTCGCCGACCTCGACGGCGTCATCGCCATCCCGCAGGAAATCACGCTCGAGGTTCTGGAAAAAGCGGAAGAGACCGCTAACAAGGAAAACCTCACCCGCAAGATGATCCTCGCCGGGGCGCCTCCGCTCGACGCCTATCTCAAATACCGCGTGTTTTGAACCGCGGGGTCTTGCCGCAGTAAAAAGGGGTGGCCCATGCCCGGAGCAGGGTGTCGTGCAGTAGCCCGACCGCGGAGAAATATGCGTCCCGGTAAAACAACCGGTGAAGATGCCCCTCCATGGCCGAGGTGACACACCCGCGCGGATGCGAAAAATGACCGGGATCGGCCGCCCCGTTCCGGCATCCATCTCCACGCCGGATTTTTTTATCCGGGCGCGATACCGCGAAAGGCAAGAAAGCGCTTGCGAAACACTCCCGGGCTCATGCCTTTGATGCGCAGGAAGGCCCGGCAGAAACTTTCGATGTGCCCGAAGCCCGCATCCTGGGCCACGGCCTTCAACGGAAGATCGGATTCGAGCAGGCGGCGGGCGGCTGCGTCGATGCGCAACCTGAGCAGGAATTGGTAAGGACCGGTGCCGGCCTGCTCGAAGAACTTCGAGCGGAAGGCGCTGTAGCTCATTTGCAGGCGGGCGGCCGTCCCGCGCAGATCCGCGCGCTTCGGCGGCGAGGCAGTCCAATCCTCGATGAGCCTCGTAATGGCATCCGGGCGACGGGTTGTGGCGAGCGCCGCGCGATGAAGCAACCAGACCATGCGCTCGGCTTCGAGTTTGGTCTCGTCGAGAGGCAACTGTTTGGCCGGACCGAATGCCGAGACAATCCGGCGGTGGAGTTGCACGAGGCTTTCCGTCTCGGCCAAAGCGACCGGCTCCCCGGGGCGCGCCAGCCATCCCCACCGTCTCCAGTCCTTCACCCGCTGCCCGGAAAAACAAATCCACCGCTCGTCCCAAACCGTGCCGGGCGCGGGACCGTAATGGAAGCGCGGACCCGGCCAGATATAAAAGACCGACGGCGCAATCAGTTCACGACGCTCCCCGTCGCCCACTTGAAAAAATCCCCTGCCCCGCAAAACCAGCCCGAACCCTTCGAATCCGAACGCGGTATCCACCCGATTCGCCTTCCGCGGCATGTGCCCGACTGTCTCGATGAACAGGGTGTCCATCACCCCCGCAACGTCGGGCTCAAATGTCTTCGACGGGTGTTTCTCCTTTGGCATTTTCATCAATGAAATGGAATTCCGCGTCAATAGAACGGTGTTTTGCACCGTTCTGAAAATGGTATTTTCGTCAAAGTTTAATCTTATCTGCCAGTGAACAAACCCAAAAAAATCGTTTGGTTGGGGGGCGGCCAATGCCATCCCGTGGACGAGCAATCCAAGATGGTCTCTTCGTGGCTCGGGGAAAATTTCGCAATTTTCAATGTTCCGGGCGCGGCAGCGTTCGATGCCCTCGAGGGTGCGGATCTGCTCGTCATCGCAGGCCTGCATTACACGGGCATGAATGACGCATTCTGGAATCCGCCCATGGAATATGTCCCGCCTACGGAGGCCCAAAAACAGAAGTTCCGCGACTATCTGGCGCGGGGCGGCCGGCTGCTCGGGTTTCATGGCGGCGTGGCCAGCTTCGGTGACTGGCCGGAATTCGGTGAACTTTGCGGTGTGAGGTGGGATTGGAAAGTGACCACCCACGGACCAATCGGCGCGACCAAGTCAATCGTGGCGGCGACCGGACACCCTGCGGTGGCCGGGTTTGCCGAAGAGAAGGAATTCGTCACTCTGGACGATGAGACGTATTTGAATCTCCAGATGACTCCCCGTTGGGCCTACGACCTGCACGCCTGGTCGCTCCACGGCGGCGTGCGGTTCCCGATGCTTGTGACCGCGGACCGCGGGCCCGCCAAAGGCTCGGGACGCATGGCCTACATCATGATCGGTCACAGCGTCGCTGCCATGGAGACTCCGGAGGTCCGGAAAATATGGCAGTCCACCATCGACTGGCTTCTCGCTTGATCCGCCAACCGACCCATCTTATGAAAACTTACCGTTCGGCAATCATCGGCGTCGGCGTTCCGGTGGGCGGAGGCGTCAAGGGCGGAGGCCACCAGATCGGATACATGCACGCACGCATGTATCAAAACCATCCGCGCGCGGAAATCGTGTGCGCGGCGGACATCAATCCGGTGAACCTCGCGGCCTTCGAAAAAACATTCGCGCCGGTCGCCGGTTATTCCGACTACCGCGAGATGCTGGAAAAGGAGCGGCCGGAAATCGTGTCGATCTGCACGTATGTCGGGTTGCACCGCGGGATGATCGAGGACTGCGCGCGGGCCGGAGTGAAGGGTATTTTCTGCGAGAAGCCGTTTCTCGCCTCGCCGGCCGATTTGGCCGCCGTGCTGGGCGTCGCGGAGGAAACCGGCGTGAAAATCATCGCCGCCCATATCCGCCGGTTCATGCCCATGTATCGCCGCGTGCGAGAAATCATCGCCTCGGGAGAAATCGGCAGCCTGCGCCTGATGTCCGCCGGAATCCAAGACTGGGACCTCAGCGAATGGGGCTCCCACTGGCTGGATATGTTCCGGTTCTGGAACGGTGACGCGCCCGCGCAATGGGTGCTCGGGCAAGCCCGCGTGCGCGACACACGCGGCTATGGACATGCCATGGAGGAGCACGCCGTGGCGTGGTTCGGCTTCGAAAACGGCGCGCGCGGCTTGGTGGACGGCGGCATGGGAATGGCTCCCGACAACTCGATGTGGCCGGCGGTGGAGGGCACGGACGGCTTTATCCGGATGGCCGGAGAGCAGGAAATCGTCGTCTGGGACCGGTCGGGCAGACGGACGGAGAAAGATCCGCAATCTCCCGAAGAACTTTACAACGGCGCATGGGGAGAGAGCCTCTCGTCCCTGGTCGAATGGATCGAAGGCGGGAGCGCCAGCCAGATCGGCCTGCCCAACATCCGCCACACCGCGGAATTGAATCTGGCGGCCTACTCTTCCGCCCTGCGCGGCGACCGCATCGACCTTCCGCTCACCGACTTCTCCGCCGCCGAGTGGCCGCTGGAGGAAATCGCCCGCCGCAACCCGGCAACCGCGAAACAAGCCGCCCCAGGATCATGAAAAAAGCGGCCTCTGCCGGATCGGTCACCGAGCACCGGCCAGCCGGACACGTGTCATAGCCGCGCCATCCTCACTTTTCTTCCAATCCCGCAAAACAAACACAAACCAACACAACCTCATGGCCCGATTCAAAATTTCCCTCAACATGGAGTTCTGCCGCAGCGCGGACAAATCCTTCGAAGGCGGCGCGAAAATTGCCGCGGAGCTCGGCTACAAATACATAGAACCGATGGTCCATACCGGCTGGGAACTTCTCAGCGAAGTGAATTATTTCCACTCTTTCTCGATGGAGGAGGACCCGCTCCTCATGAAAGAAATCTGCGATCGCCACGGACTCAAGGTCTCGAGCCTTTCCGCGCACTCGCCTCTCATGAAGCCCGAAGCCGCCGTGCCGCGCCTGACCCGCGCCGCCGTCCTCGCCACGTTTGTCGGCTGCGATTTCCTGAACTCCGACGAAATGGTCAAGCCGGATTGGATGGATGACGAGATGGCCCACGACACCATGCGCTACACCCTGACCAAGGCCGCACTGGTCGCCGCCCGCCACAAAAAATTCCTCTGCATCGAACCCCACGGCATCTACACGAAGACCTCGGACGGCCTCCTGAAAATCGTGCGGCTGGTGGACTCGCCATGGATCAAGGTGAATTGGGACACAGGCAACAGCTACCTCGCCGGCATCGAGGATCCTTACGAGGGACTCACCAAGGTCCGCGACTATGTCTATCACATCCACGCGAAAGACATTTCCATGGCCCAAAGCTCCGAGGAACGAGGCAAGGTCACCGGCACCCCGGTCGGCTGCGCCTGCGGCGAAGGAGAAGTGGATTGGAAACGCGTGGCCAAGATTATGGAACCGGTCGACCGTGAAATTTTCCTGAGTGTCGAATGCGGAAAAATCGATGAAGCCGCCCGCAGTCTCGCGTTCTTGAAATCGGAACTGGCAGCGCATTTGTCGCCTCAGTAGCTCCCGGCTTCATGAAAAACTTTTCCCCCGTGGACAGACGGCTGCGCGGTCTGTGCGCGGCACTGATGTTTTTTTCCGCAGCGCTTTCGCACGCGCAGGAGCCCGACCGTCCTTCGATGGCGGGCGCGACGTGGGTGTGGTATCCGGAAGGCGCACCGGACGTGGGCGCGCCGGCTGCAACGAGGTGGTTTCGGAAGACATTTGAAATTCCTGCTGACCGCAGTGTGGTGTCGGCCGTGTTGATGACCACCTGTGACGACTTCCACACCGCTTTTCTCAACGAACAAAAGGTCGCTTCCGCACAGGACTGGAAAGCACCAGCGCAAACGGATGTGAGCACACTCCTTGTATCCGGGAAGAATGTCCTGGCCATCGAGGGCGGGAACGGCACTCCGGGCCCGGCCGGCATGCTGGCCATGCTGCGCATCGAACTCGACAACGGGGACACTATTTCGATCCCCTCGGATGCCACCTGGGTGGCGGCGAACGAGGAGGATGATGAATGGTTGACGCCGGACGGGGGAACCGACGCGATTTGGAAACCCGCGATGGCTTTGGCAGATGCCGGTTCGAGCCCGTGGGGTTCGCAGCCTTGGATGAATTTGCCCGCAGACGATGTCATCCCCGCGGAATTTGTCCGTATTGAAGTTCCGGGCTTCGAAAAGGAACTGGACCTCTGGCGCGATCTCTACTGGCTCTACTATAAAACCGTGCCTGCGCGTGGCACTGCCACCATTTGGGATGCGCTGCTGCCGGTTGCGTCTCTGACACCGTCCATGCCGCAACGACTGCGTCACCTCAAGGAATCCTGGAAAAATACTTTTCTGAACCAACGCTACATGACCCGGGAAGGCTATGTTTCGCAGGATCAGCACACGAGCATCGCACACCCCTACGGCTGGCCGTTCCCGACGTGGGTAGTTTACCCGGACGGTCAATTCATCGCAGGCCGCACGACGGGATGGCATTTTTTCAACCGGGCACGCGGGGCGATTTATCCCTGGCTCTTTCCGGCGTTTGAAGCGCAGAGTCGCATTGCAGAACAAGCCATCCAAGGGTGGACGCTTGGCGACTTGGAATCGCTTGGCGGAGAACCCGACGGGCGATGGAACCTGAAAGTCACGGGACCCGCTCCCACCTTGACCGCGCCCGCTCACGGACTGCCGATCGAGGCGTTCTGCTCTCCGTTTCTCCAGGTTCGTCATCTTGCCCCCGAGGGCATGCCGGAATCCGCGCGCATTGTCGTTCGCTGGAGCACCGCGGAGTCGCCGGATTTTTCGACGGATCGCGAGGTGCGGATACCCGCCACGGGTCACAATCCATGGATCAAAGAAGGCGGCGATCAACTCTGCCTGGCACCCATGTATGAACACCCGGGCTGGAAAGGCACGATCACCGGATTGCAACTCGCATTCGAGGGATTCGCACCGGATACCGTTTTGCAACTCGACTCGATATTCACGACGTTCGACACGCGCACGCCCAGTTCCAACGGGGCATTCCTCATTGGCGTATGCGACTATTTTCGTCTCACCGGTGACTTGGAATTTTTGAAAACGAAACTTCCCGCTCTGCGGCGCGCCCTCCGCTACGCGCGGGAACATCTCGGCGCAGACAAACACGGGCTCATCAACCCCGAATGGGTCGGCCAGGACGCGCGCCCCGGGTATGCTCCCGACGCCAGCGGCACGCTCGTCCCGCAAATCGGTCACGGTGTCGGCATGGACATCATCCCTTACGGACACGATGATCTTTATTCGACGAACTTCTATTTCGGCGGGCTCATGGCCATGATCGAGCTCGAAGAAGCGATCGCCCGCAATCCGCAGTGGGGGCTTCCCGCACCGGAAAAAGGCCAGGACGCCGCTGCTCTGCGCGCGCATGCCGAACGGGTGAGGCAGGCGGTCCGCAAGGTGCTGTTCAATCCCGAAACCGGGCGCTTCGGCGGCTCACGCGATGACCTCGGCACCCTGCGCGATTACGGCCACAGTATGGTGAACTTGGACGCCGTCTATTATGGATTGGCGGATGCCGAGGCCGCACAGTCCATCATGGACTGGCTCGACGGGAAGCGGATCATCGAGGGGGACACCGCGAAGGGTGCCGATATTTATCATTGGGAATTTGCCCCGCGCTTCGGCACGCTGAGAAATTCCGATTGGTGGAGTTGGCTCTGGAAAGGGCATGAAACCCCCTACGACGCGCAATGCCAGGATGGCGGAACGTGGTTTTCGCTGAGCGCGCAGGATCTCGTCAATCGCGCGAAGATATTGGGCGGGGACAATGCATGGAAGCGCTTGAGCGGAATCCTGTCGTGGTATGCAAAAGTGAAAGAGGCCGGCGGATTCCGCGCCTATTACAACGAACCCTCGAAAGGCACCCTCCAAGGCGGAGGCACCGCCGGAGCGCTCGGACTGGATAATGAGTTCGTTGAAAACGTGCGGGCTCCCTATGCGGTGATCGAAGGCATCATCGGGTTTCGACCCACACCGGACGGCCTCGCCATCCTGCCCCGCCTTCCCAAAGATTGGCCTTCCGCCAAAGTCACCGGCCTCGCGTTCCGCGATCAAGTCCTCGACCTCGAACTCACCCGCGACACCATCTCTGTCAGTGCCCGGGGAGGCAGCCCGCAAACAGTCCGCTTGGAGTTGCCGGAGGAATTTGCAGGGCCATCCACCCCGGTGGTTCTTCAAGAGGGGAAACCGATGATTTTCAAGACCGGGCGAAATTGATGCATCTCCCGCGGCTGACGTGCACCCCGTGAATTGGTCCGGGTGACATGCGAGTTGGGCGGCAAAA
>VEQL01000052.1 GCA_018883245.1 Chthoniobacterales bacterium | reverse complement strand
CTATTTTTCGCATCATCGGTTGTCTCTTCCTTGTTATTTGTGGGCAAGAGAGACCCCGATGGCGCGGCGCGATACCGCGGCAACAAAGACTGCTCCCGCACGCTTCATTTTTTGCGATGAAGTTTTTTCGCGCGAGGCCACCCGGCCACGCACGCGTCGAGGACCTGCAAGAAGATGTTCGGACTCCCGGTTTGTGATTCCCCGTGGAATCGCCTTTCCCCTCGCCTTCATCCGAAGTTTATCGGACTGGCTTTGCTCCCGTCTGCGCGGGATGGAGGATCGTGACCGGTAACCGCAGCGCAACTGTGGCCGGATCTCACGGCCTTCCCTTGGCTTGCTGGTCGGTCTCGCCCGGCGTTCGCCGGACGCTTGTCATGCAAAAGAACGAGAGCTTTTTTTAATTCCCCGCTGAGGCAGCGTCAATCCTGCTTGCTAAAAATCCGGCGCGCTCCCTCAATAAGTTTCATGCGCAACGAGCATGGCTGGACGCAACGCACGGAGGACGGCGAAAAGCGCGAGATTCGAGCAGTCAAAACGCAGGGCCGTTGGCGGCTGCAGTCCAAGCGCAAACACGACGAGAACTGGATATATCATGATGTGCCAGATCGCGCAGATCTCGAGGAATTGCGCGACATTCTCTGGCGCAAATACCAGCGTCGGCGTGCGTCGCATGAGGACGTCTTGCTTGCCGACAAAATGCTGGCGGATCTTGGCTCCGCCTAACGCTTGGCTGCGGCGTTGCGATATTGGATGTATCCCGTGCGGGCGGAAATGTAGGGATCGAGAGCGTCCTTGGTCGCAGCGTCGTAGCGATCCATCTGGTCGGGAACCGTGTGGGCACCGCCGGGTGCCGTGACACCGAGCGTCCAAGCCGCGCCCGGAAATATCAGGCTGACCCAGGACAAGGGATTGAGCGCGGCGTCTCCCGCCGTGCCAACCAGTTCGCGGCAGGTCGTAGGGCCAAGCACGGGAAAAACGAGGTAAGGTCCATGGGGAATCCCCCACTTGGCGAAAGTCTGGCCGGTATCCGCGCGGGGCACCTCGGCCAACGCGGGAATTTTGTCGGCAGGAGTCATCACGCCGCCCACCCCCGCCGTCGTGTTCACAAGAAACTTGCCCGTTTCCTTGGCCGTCCGATCGAGGCGTCCTTGCAGCGTGTGGTTGACGAAGCGGACCGGGAAGCGGACGTTGTCATAGGCGTTGCGGATGCCGCGCCGGACCAGTTCCGGGAATATGAACTCGTAAGCTGTCGAGAAAGGCTTGCCGATGTAGGTGTAGAGTTGGTGATTCACCCAGAAAACACCACGGTTCACCGGCTCTATGGGATCGGAAACCTTGACCTCGGCAGCGTTGTCCCAATCGTCTTCCCCGGCGACCGATTTCCCGTCGGACGAGGTTGCATTCACGGGCGCGGTGGCCGGCGCTTGGTGCGAAGATTTCCCGGCGCATCCGACGACCGCGAACGGCAGCGCGATGCCAACGGCAAATAGCAGGCAGCTTTTCATGAGTTCCCGACCGAAGCTTTGAGCGAGTCCAAAACCGCGACTGCCCCGCCCTTCTTGAAAAGCTCGTCGAATTGGGCGCGGTAGTTGGCTACGAGACTGACGCCCTCCGCAAGAATGTCGGTGACCACCCACTTGCTGCGGTTCTCGAGCCGGTAAGTGATGATGTAGCGGCTGCCCTTGTAAATGGTTGTTGTCGGGATCTCCACCTTGTCTGGCGAAGGTGATTTGGGCTTGAGGAAGGAGATTTCCGGTTGCTGTCCGGGCGTGAACTTCTCGCTGTAACTGCGAATGATC
The DNA here is from genome assembly GCA_018883245.1 of Chthoniobacterales bacterium. NCBI lineage: Bacteria > Pseudomonadati > Verrucomicrobiota > Spartobacteria > Chthoniobacterales > Chthoniobacterales bacterium. The sequence goes on along the minus strand of VEQL01000052.1, from coordinate 12,037 downwards.
AGCTTGGTGAACATCTTGGTCGCCTCGGCCTGCTGTGCGGCGGAAAATTGACGCCAGCCGGGGCCGACCGCGCGGCGGGTCATCGCGTCAAAGTTGACGCATCGTTCGAGGATCGGCTGCAACTGGTCTGCCATGCTCCGCCCGCCTTTGGTGTCCTTCGTGACGGCGAGAACTTCATCGATGTATCCGCGCAACGTTGTTTCCGCATCTCCTATGGAATCGGCAAAAGCCGGAACCGCAAGGGCGAGAGCCGTGCTCAGCAAGATCGCGAGTATTTTCATTCCCGGACCTCCTGTGAATCAGCGGCCTTGTCGCCGGCCTTTTCGTCTTTGACGTTGCCGAAAGCCATTTTGCTGATCAGCGATTCGAGTTCGATGGCGGATTCGGTCATGTCTATGCGAGTGCTTGGCTCGAGAAAGTTTTCTTCCGCGCCCGGGGCCAAGGCAACGAATTTGTCGCCGATCAGGCCGGAAGTTTTGATCGAAGCCATGGTATCGCTCGGAAGGCGCACATTCGAGAGAACCCGCATCTGGACGATCGCGCTGTAATCACCGGGATCAAGGCTGATGTCCTCGACCCGTCCGACCTTCACTCCCGCCAGCATCACGGTGGCGCCTTTATTCAGTCCACCCGTGTTGGCGAAGCGCGCTGCGATGGGATAAGTGTCGGAGCCGACAATGGCGCCGGCACCGAGCTTGACGGTCAGGTAGCACAGCGCCGCCAGACCGAGCAGCACGAACAGGCCGACGCCCAATTCCAGACGTTTTTCCCTCATAAGTCTTCTTCCCGCCCAAGATCGCCGCCGCCGCGCAGGACGTCCAGCGCGGAACGCAGGGCCTGCGGACTGTCCCGGAAGGAACGCACCACCGTGTTTGCCGAGGACGCGAATTCTGCAGGCGTTCCGCAAAAACAAATCTCGCCGTGATGCAGCAGCGCGACGACGCAGCTGACCTCGAGCGCCTCGACCACATCGTGGGTTACGATCAGGGCCGTGAAGCCGAACACGGACTGGTATTTTGCGATCATCGAAAAAACCGCGTTGCGACGGAGCGGATCCAGCCCGGCTGTCGGCTCGTCGAAAAAAACAAGTTCCGGCCGGGTGACGATGGCGCGGGCCAAAGCAAGGCGCTTTTGCATGCCGCCGGATAGCATGGACGGGTAGTGCCCGGCGTGCTCGTGCAGTTCCAACTGCTCCAACGCTTCCATGGAGCGCTCCCTTATTTCCGAACGTCCGAGGCCGGTCGTCTGCTCGAGCGGCAGCGCGACGTTTTGGAGCGCTGTGAGGGAGTCGAACAGGGCGTTGCCTTGGAACAAAAAGCTGCACCGGCGGTGGAAGGCCTGTCGTTCGGCAGGGCGGCGGAAGTCCATGAGCTTTCCGTCGAAGAACACGCGCCCATCGTCCGGCTTCTCGACGTCGGCGAGACATTTCAGGAGGACGGATTTACCGGCGCCGCTCGGCCCCAGCACCGTGAAAATGCTTCCGCGCTGCACGGCAAAGCCGATCCCGCGGAGGACCGGACGCCCGCCGAATCCTTTCCGCAGACCTTCGACTTCGAGCAGCGCTCCGCTGCCGCTCGCAGCCTCCTTTTCGCTGTGTTTAGCGGCTACCTTTTCCACGGGTCAGATAAGGAACGAGGTGATCACGTAATCGGCGGCGAGGACAACGATGCTCGAATAAACGACGGCTTTGGTCGTTGCCGCACTCACAGCACGGGCACCGGTCGCGCCCCGCACGCGGTGGGCATGGAATCCCTGGTATGCGCAGATGCTGATGGTCAAAAGCCCGAAAACCAGCGCCTTGAGCAGGCATTCGCGCACATCCTTGCTTTCCACGGCCCGCTCGACCGACGACCAATAAACGCCGGAGTCCACGCCCAGCAGCAAGGAGCCCGAAAGACTTCCACCCCACAGCCCGACGGCGACAAACAGCGCGGTCTGCATGGGAAAAACGACCAAGCAACTGAGTAGTCGCGGGCTTACTAAGTAGCCGTAGCTGCTGACCCCCATCGTCTCCAAAGCCGCGATCTGTTCGGAGTTTCGCTGGATGCCCAGTTCTGCGGCCAAAGCAGATCCCGCTTGTCCGACGAGCATCAGGGCCGCGAGCACCGGCGCCATCTCGCGGACAAGGCTCAAGGACACCAATGCACCGAGCAAACCCTCCGAACCGAACCGGCTCAGCACATGGTAACCCTGCAGGCCCAGCACAAGCCCGGTGAAGAGGCCGACGATGAGGATAACCGGCAGGCACCGAGGCCCCTGCTCGTTGATTGCGCGGGCCACGCGGCCGGCCAAGCGCCGTGCGGAAAATGCGCCGGCCAGCGACAGCGCGACAAAGATCGAGTAGTCGCCCAGTCCCCTGATGCGCGCCAAGGTGAATCTGCCGATGCTGACAATCATCACGCACCGCTATGGCACAACGCGGGGCTGTTGCAAAGCTCGCCGTGCCGCGGCTTGTGCAGCGGGCGCGGAACTTTATGCTCTGCGACTGTGTCGGCATCATCAGAAAAACTCTCCTCCATCGACAAAGCGCACATTTGGCATCCCTTCACCCAAATGCGCGATTGGTGCGCCCCCGAACACGAACCTTTGGTCATTACCGAGGGGCGCGGCAGTGTGCTAACCGACGCCAAAGGGCGCCGCTATCTCGACGGCAACAGCTCCATCTGGACCAATATCCACGGCCACTCGCATCCGCACATCGTCAAGGCCATCCAAACGCAGGCCGCGCGTCTCGCCCACAGTTCGTTTCTCGGGTGCACGAACGAGCCGGCGATTCTTCTGGCGGAAAAACTGGCAGGGCTGTTTCCGCGCGAGACATTGACCCGCGTTTTCTACTCGGACGACGGATCGACCGCCATCGAGGTCGCTCTGAAAATGGCCGTGCAATACAATCAGTTGACCGGTGCGCCCCAACGTTGCCGCTTCGCCGCGTTCGAGAACGCCTACCACGGCGACACGGCCGGCGCCGCCAGCATCGGCGGCATTGCCGCTTTTCATCAGCGCTTTGCTCCCCTCCAGTTCCCCGTCCTGCGCGTCCCGGATCTCGCATCGCTCGATGCGCTCGATCAGGAAAGTTTGGGCAGTCTCGCGGGCGTGGTCATTGAACCGCTCATCCAAGGCGCCGCGGGTATGCGAACGTGGCCCGCGGGACTGCTGCGCGAACTGCGAGCCTGGTGCGACCGCAACGGCGTGTTCCTGATACTTGACGAGGTCATGACCGGTTTCGGGCGCACGGGATCCATGTTCGCCTGCCAGCGCGAGGACGTCCTCCCGGACTTCATCGCCCTGGCGAAAGGACTCACGGGCGGAACGATGCCGCTGGCAGCCACGCTGACCACGGAAAAAATTTTCGCAGCATTTCTCGGTGATTATGCCGAGAGAAAAACGCTATTTTACGGTCACAGCTATTGCGGCAATCCGCTCGGTTGCGCTGCGGCTCTGGCGAGTCTGGAGGTCTTCGAGATGGAAAACACTTTGGAGCGCCTCCAGCCCAAGATGCGCCTGATGGGCGAATTGCTCTGCGAATTGGCCTCCGAAAAAAATGTCGGCGACGTGCGCCAGTGCGGGTTCATGGCCGGCATCGATGTGTCTCGCGAAAAAGGTGCCCCCTACCCGTGGCAGGATCAGACGGGGGCGAAAGTTTGCATGGCCGCCCGCCGGCATGGCCTCCTCACGCGGCCGATCGGCGACACGATCGTGCTCATGCCGCCGCTTTGCTTCACCGACCGGGAACTGCAGGCCTCGGTGCATGCCATCCGTCAGGCCATCCGCGAAGTTTGCGGCGCCTGAGGGTGTCTTGTTTTGACACCCGGGCGACGTCCGGATATTTCTGTTTGTTCTTTCGCAAACTATCCAGCGACTACTCATGAGCAAAACCTCGAAGAAAAAGGGCGGCAAAAAAGGCAAGGCGCCCGCGGCAACCAAAGGCAAATACGTTTACTATTTCGGCGACGGCAAGGCGGACGGCGACGGCAAGATGAAAGCCCTGCTCGGCGGCAAAGGAGCAAACCTGGCCGAGATGACACGCATCGGATTGCCCGTCCCGTGCGGATTCACCATCAGCACGGAAGTCTGCACCTACTATTACGACCACAAGCGCACTTATCCCAAGCAGCTCGACGCGCAAATCGACGCCGCCGTGGTCAAGATGGAAAAGTCCATGGGCAAAAAGTTCGGCGACGTGAACAACCCGTTGCTCGTGGCCGTTCGTTCCGGCGCGCGGGACTCGATGCCGGGAATGATGGACACCATTCTGAATCTCGGCCTCAACGACGCCACGGTCGATGGCCTCGCCCGACTGACGAAAAACGAGCGCTTCGCCTACGACTGCTACCGCCGCTTTATCCAGATGTATGGCGACGTGGTGATGGGCGTGCAAAAGCGCCCCGGCGAAGAACACGAGCCGTTCGAGACGGTGATCGAAAAACTCAAAGCGGAACTTTTTCCGGGTGATCCGCATATCAGCGACACGGCCCTCGATGCGGACGCGCTAAAGGAGTTGGTGAAGCGTTTCAAGGCCCTGGTGAGAGAGCGCACAGGCAAAACATTTCCCAACAATCCTCGCGAGCAACTCATGGGTGCGGTGGGTGCGGTGTTCGGTTCATGGAACAACGAGCGGGCCATTGTTTACCGCCGCAAATACAACATTCCCCACGAATGGGGCACGGCCGTCAACGTGCAGGCCATGGTATTCGGCAACATGGGCGACACCAGCGGATCAGGCGTTGCGTTCACGCGCGACCCTGCCGCCGGTGTGAAAGTGCTTTACGGCGAGTTTCTCGTCAACGCGCAGGGCGAGGACGTCGTTGCCGGTGTCCGCACGCCGGAGCCCGTGTCCAAAATGGACAAACAACTTCCGCAGGCCTTCAAGCATCTCCTCAAGGTCCAGAAAATCCTCGAGACCCACTTCAAGGACATGCAGGACTTCGAGTTCACCGTCGAGGACGGCAAGCTTTTCATGCTGCAGACGCGCAACGGCAAGCGCACCGGCCTGGCCGCGGTCAAAATCGCGTGCGACATGGTCGCCGAGAAGCTCATCGACTGGAAAACGGCGGTGCACCGCGTTCCCGCCGAGCAGCTTGACCAGGTTCTCGCGCCGATTTTCGACCGCGACGCGGTCAAGGCGGCGAAGGTGATCGCCAAGGGCCTGCCCGCCGGTCCCGGCGCGGCCTCGGGTCGCATCTATTTCAATGCCGAGCGCTGCGTCGAAGCCGCAGCCAAAGGCGAGAAGGTCCTGTTGGTCCGGGTGGAGACCTCGCCCGAAGACCTTCGAGGCATGATCGCTGCCGAGGGTATTCTCACGGCCCGCGGAGGCGTGAGTTCTCACGCCGCGCTCGTCGCGCGCCAGATGGGCAAAGTCTGCGTCTGCGGCGCCGGCGCCCTGCACATCGATTACGGCGCCAAGACGCTCCGCGTCGGCGACCACACCTACAACGAGGGCGATTATCTCTCGATCGACGGAACAGCGGGTGAAGTTTACAACGGAAAAATCAAGACCGCGCCCTCGGAGATCATCCAGGTCCTGGTCGAGAAGTCTCTCAGTCCTGCCAAGAGCGCGATTTACCGCGACTTCGAGCAACTCATGAAGTGGTGCAAAAAAGCCACGCGTCTCGGCGTGCGCACCAACGCAGACACGCCGGAACAGACCGAAAATGCCGTGGCCTTCGGGGCCGAAGGCATCGGCCTTTGCCGCACCGAGCACATGTTCTTCGAGGGCGACCGAATCGACGCGGTCCGCGAGATGATCCTGGCCGAGAAAAAGGAGGATCGTCTCAAGGCTCTTGCCAAGCTCCTGCCCTACCAGCGGGAAGACTTCATCGGCATCTTCAAGGCCCTCAAGGGACTCCCGGCAACCATCCGCCTCCTCGATCCGCCGCTCCACGAGTTTCTTCCGCACGATCACACGCAGCAGAACAGTCTTGCGGACAAGATGGGAATCAGTGCGGACAAAGTCACCAAGCGGGTGCACGAGTTGCACGAGTTCAACCCGATGCTCGGTCACCGCGGGTGTCGCCTCGGCATCAGCTACCCGGAAATTTCCGAGATGCAGGCGCGTGCGATCTTCGAAGCCGCCGCCGAAGTCCAGAAGAAGGGCATCAAGGTGCGCCCGGAAATCATGATCCCGCTCGCCGGATTCCAAAAAGAGCTGAAGCTCCAGATCGACCTCATCCACCGCGTGGCTGCCGAGGTGGCGAAGGAGAAAAAAACCAAGTTCGACTATCTGGTCGGCACGATGATCGAGGTCCCTCGCGCGGCACTCATCGCCGACGAAATTGCCTCCGACGCCGAATTCTTCAGCTTCGGAACGAACGACCTCACACAGACCACGCTCGCCATGAGCCGCGACGACTCGGGAAGTTTCCTTCCGGTTTACCAAGATCTGGAAATCGTGAAGAAAAACCCGTTTGCCAGCGTGGACAGGGCGGGTGTCGGCAAACTCATGCGAATGGCGGCCGAACTCGGCCGGAAGACGCGCAAGAAAATCAAGCTTGGCATCTGCGGCGAGCACGGCGGCGATCCCGACAGCGTGGAGTTTTGCCACGAGATCGGTCTCGATTACGTGAGCTGCTCGCCGTTCCGGGTGCCGATCGCCCGGCTTGCGGCTGCTCAGGCTGCGTTGAGCTGACAATAATATCGGGATTTCCCTCCCGTTCTCCCGTCCTGCGCCACACGCAGGACGGGATTTTTGTTTGAGCGCGCGGTCGGAGGCGCCCATTGTCACCGTCATGTCGCGCCGCGGGATTTTCGCCGTCTGCAACATGGTGGCAACAGTCTTGCTCCCGCTGTCCGCAGTATCCGCGCGAGAATTCTCCGTGCTGACCTACAATGTGGAGAATTTGTTCGATGCGGACAAGGAGGCCATCTTCGAAGACTACGCGGAGACGGGGGCGCCGAATGACTATTCGCCGTCGAAACTTGTCAGGAAGCTCCAGACCATCGGCAAAGTCTTGAAGTCTTTCAATGGCGGCAAAGGCCCGGAGATCGCCTGCTTCAACGAGTTCGAGATGGATTTCACGCCGGATTCCAAAGTGGTCGATTACGACGCATTCCTGGGCAAATACAAAAGCACAACGGTGGAGAAAATGCTGACCACCGGATTGAACGACGAGGTGCGCGGGCTTCCTGTCGAAGCACTCTTGCTAAAATACCTCAGCGACGAGGGAATGACCGGATACCACGTGGCGATCGGTGATGATAAACCGGATTTCGCCGCCTTGGCGCTGGACGACCGGAAGATCCACAAGAAGGGCCACAAGAACGCGGTTTTCAGCAAGTTTCCAGTGACGAAGAAACGCAGCCATCCGACACCCGATGCGCGTGACATCCTCGAAGTGACGCTGGATGCCGAAGGCCATCCCCTCCACGTCTTCGTCAACCACTGGAAATCCGGAGCCGGCGATTTCAACTCCGAGCAAAGCCGGCGCTTCAACGCCCGCACCCTTCGCGGGCGTTTGGACGATATCCTGCGGGAGGATCCGTCCGCCGACATCATCGTCACCGGCGATTTCAACAGTCAATACAACCAGTCGCAGGCTTATCCGTTCATGGGCGAGACGGGCTTGAACGACATCCTTGGATCGCAAGGCGACGAATCGGCCACTGCCTCGGCCCCCGGCTTTTCGCTTTACAACCTCTGGCATGAGCTTCCTGCGGAGCAAAGGCGCTCCGATCATTTTGCCGGCAAGTGGGGCACGCTCATGCAGCAGATGATCACGCCAGGCCTCTATGATTCGAACGGCGTTCAATACGGGGACAACTCGTTCAGCGTTGTCATGCTAGACGGCGTCAATACGCGCACACCTCTCCGTCTTCCGCGGCGCTGGAGCAACGCGGGTGCGGGCGGCGGAGCCAGCGATCATTTTCCCGTGGCATCACGATACAGAACGGTCGAAGAGAATGACAAAAATGCACGGATCAAGCCGGAGAAGCCCGGGACGAACAACGGTCAAGCGGAGCCGCTGAGCGTCGGCTTCGAGGCTCTTCAACCCTCGCAGGTGGGGGAATTTTTAGCGGACGCCGCCAAGAATCCGGCGGCGCACATCGGCGAAATCTTTCTGGTGCGCGGGACCGTTGCAGGCCGCAGACCGCTTGCCGTGGAAGTCTCTGGCGCAAAGTTCCTGCTTTGGTCCCCCGATGTGGATCTCCGGAAACGCATGCAAAAGTTCCCGACCGGGTCCGGGGTGGAGTTCCTCGCGGAACTGGATATGCACAAGGGGCAATTCCAGTTTGTGGTTCAGGCGCCTCAGTGGCTGATCAAACGACCCGAGGCAAAAAGCCGCTGAGCCGTAGGCCTTGGAACCTGTCGAAAGGTCCTAATCCCCGCGGTCTTCGACCTCGACGTATTGGCGCTGCGGAGAGCCTGTGTAGATCTGGCGCGGACGGTGGATTTTCTGTTTTGTGCTGGTAGCCATCTCGCGCCAGTGCGCGATCCATCCCGGCATGCGACCTATGGCGAACATGACGGGGAACATATCCACGGGGATCCCGATAGCACGCAGAATGATGCCGCTGTAAAAATCGACATTGGGGTAGAGTTTGCGCGAGACGAAGTAATCATCGTTGAGCGCGACCTGCTCCAGGTGCATGGCGATATCGAGAAGAGGATCCTTCATGCCCATGGCGGCAAGCACACGCTTGGCTGTCTCGCCAAGGATGCGCGCGCGTGGGTCGTAGTTCTTGTAAACGCGGTGACCAAATCCCATGAGGCGCATTTCACCCTTCTTCACCGCCTCGACAGTCTTGCGCCCGTCATCGCCACTCTCGCGGATTTGCTCGAGCATTTCAACGACGGCCGCGTTGGCCCCGCCGTGAAGCGGGCCCCAGAGGGCGCTGACGCCTGCCGAAACGCTCGCGAATAGGTTCGCGCCGCTCGACGCAACCATGCGGACGGTCGAGGTGCTGCAGTTTTGCTCGTGGTCCGCGTGCAGCAAAAGAATAAGGTCGAGCGCGTCGGTGACTTCCGGCTTCGGATTGTAGTCCCGGTAGGGCTCGGAGAACATCATGTGCAGGAAGTTTGCCGCATAGCGCAGATCCCATCGGGGGTAAACAAACGGCAGTCCGCGCTTCGTGCGGTAGGACATCGCGGCCAGTGTCCGAACCTTCGAGATGAGAAGCGCCGCAGCCCAGTCGAAATGCTCGAGGTCGTGGGAGCGCTTGTGAGTGGTCATTTCCGGGTAGTAACACCCAAGCGTGTTGAGCATGGCCGAGAGGATGGCCATGGGATGGGAGTTGTGCGGAAAACCTTCGAAGAAATTCCGCATTCCCTCGTGCACGGAGGCGCTGGAAGCCACTCGTCCGCGGAATTTCGAGAGCTGCTTTGTAGTCGGAAGTTCGCCGTAAATGATCAAGTAGGCGGTTTCGAGAAAGATGGACTTGTCGGCAAGTTCTTCGATCGGATAGCCGCGGTGACGGAGAATTCCTTTCTCGCCGTCAATGAAGGTGATGTCGCTGCGGCAGGAGCCCGTGTTGGCGTAGCCGTCGTCGAAACTTATGTATCCCGTCTGGTCGCGCAGGGTGCGGATATCGATGGCTTTTTCGTTCTCGGTCCCGACAATCACGGGTAACTCGAGCGTTTTGCCTTCGATAGTCAGCGCGGTCTTCTGTTGCATGCGTCGTGACATGTTAACCCAACACAGCGGAAGCTGACAAACAAAAGGACTTCGCCGGGCAGAATTCCCGGGCAATCACTGCGCCGAGATGCGGGCTTTGCGCATATCTCCGTCGACGAGGAAGGCGCGGTGAAGCGCATAGGCGTTGTCGAAGGATTGGGGTGTATGGGCCTCGCCGCCGAGTTTGAGGTATTCGCGCAACATCGGGCGGTAATCCGCGTGGGCGCAGTTTTCGATGATCAGCTGCGCGCGCTCGTGCGGCGACTTGCCGCGCAGATCTGCCACGCCGTTTTCGGTGGCGATGACCTGGACGCTGTGTTCGCTGTGGTCGAGGTGGGACACCATCGGCACGATGGGGCTGATCTTGCCTCCTTTGACCGATGACGGACACGTGAAGATGGAGATGTAGGCGTTGCGGGTGAAGTCCCCCGACCCGCCGATGCCGTTCATCATCTGCCGACCCATAACGTGCGTGCTGTTGACGTTGCCGTAAAGATCGAGTTCGAGCGCCGTGTTGATCGAAATGATGCCGAGGCGACGGACGATTTCGGGGTTGTTCGAAATTTCCTGCGGCCGGAGAAGGATTTTCCCGCGGAACTGCTCAAGATCGCGGTAAAGATCCTTCATCACGCCGTTGCTCAGCGTGAGCGAGGAACCGCTGGCGAAAAGAATGCGGCCGTCCCGCATCAGCTTCACCACAGAGTCTTGGATGACCTCGGTATACATCCGGAAAGGTGGGATACCGGGATTGCCTCCCATGGCGAAAAGCACGGCGTTGGCGATGTTCCCCACTCCGCTCTGGATGGGCAGGAACTCCGGACTGATGCGCCCCGCGCGCAGTTCGCCGGCAAGGAAGTCGGCCACGTTTTCTCCGATGCGACGCGTGACGTCGTTCGGTTCGTCAAAGCCGGCCACCTCGTCATCAAGGTCGGTCTCCACGACACCGGCAATCTTGGCCGGGTCGATATGTATCGTCTCGGTGCCGATGCGGTCTTCGGGATGGTATATCGGGATGTGCTTGCGCGTCGGCGGGTCCTCCGGTTCGTAAATGTCGTGGAATCCGCGCAGTGCGGACGGATGCCGTTTGTTCCGCTCGAGAATCACACGCTTGGCCTTGCGCAGGAAGGTTGGCGATGCCCCGACGCTGCTGGTCAAGGTCACCTCGCCCGACGGCTTCACGTCGCAGACTTCCACGATCGCCCAGTCCATTTCGCCGAGGAAGCCGTAGCGCACCGCTTGGGGCAACTGCGACAGGTGCATGTCGAAGAATTGGGTCTTGCCGGTGTTGATTCGTTTGCGGAGGTCCGGATCGCTTTGGTAAGGGGTGCGGAATTTGACCGCATCGCTTTGGGCAAGCACCCCGTCGAGCGAAGGGCCCGTGCTCGCCCCGGTGATTACGCCGATCGAAAAAGGCCGTCCGGCAGCATGCTCGGTCAGAGCCCGCTGCGCGATTTCCCTCGAAACAGCTTTGGGTGATCCGGCCGGGGTGAAACCGCCGAAGCCCACGACATCGTCAGTATTGATAAGAGAGGCAGCCTCGGCAGCGGTAAGTTCGGGAAATCCTGCGATCATCTGTTAAAGGACGAGCCCCCGCACCGCGCGAAGCGCACGGCGTCCGGGGGCTCAGTTATGAATTTATCCGCGGAACACCTCCGAGGCAATGTCAATAGTTGCCGCTCACAGGCAACGCAGAGGAAACTTTGTCGCGCCGCAGGATCCCGACCATTTGGTCGGCAGAATTCACGATGACAACGATGCCGGCGGATGAGGCACGGAAAACATCGATCGCTTGTGCGAGAGGCGCGTCCGCACGCAGGCTTGCCACGTCCCCCGCCATGATCGATCCGACATCGGCTCCTGTGCCGGATTGGATCGCCTCTGCCAACGTGGAAGCGGGCACCTTGCCCAAGAGACGAAGATTGCCATCGACCACGGGGAAAAATTCGGCGGGCTGCAGGATCGCGGCTTTCGCCGCTTCAATGACAGGCATGCCCGGGCTGAGCAGAAGCGGAGCAGGATCCATGAGCGACGAGAGGCGTGTCTCGTCCACGGCTTCCTTCATCAGGGCATAGGCCGCTTCCTGCTGAGCGCCGAAAAAAACGAAGATGGCGATGAAAAGCAGCATTGGATGACCGAACAGCCCGATAGTTCCGAAGATGACGGCGATTCCTTGGCCGATGACCGCCGCGATGCGTGTTGCGCGGGAGTGTTTCATCCGCAAGGCCAGCAGGCTCCGCAAGACGCGCCCGCCATCCATGGGAAAAGCGGGCACCAGATTGAAAACCACAAGCATGACATTGATGGCCAAAAGATCGCCCAAGAGGTCCGACTCGCCTTGCGCCACCCGCGCGAGGTCCTCGCTGCCAAGAAAGCGCCCCATCACCAGCCAGAGACCAAAGGCGATGACGACATTCACGGCGGGCCCCGCT
>VEQL01000051.1 GCA_018883245.1 Chthoniobacterales bacterium | reverse complement strand
ATTATGCGCTGGCCACCGGGACGACGTTGATGGCATACATCGGCTCTCTCGCCTTGGTCCGTCTTTGCATTTGGGCCATTAAGTTGATTCCTTTCAAGGCAACTTGATGTGTAAGGAGCCTATTTTTCCAACGGGGAACGACCATGATTGCGATTTTCGAGGGCAAGATCGGCGGCGGCAAAACGTATTTGGCCGTCTCGCGCATCCTTGCGCATCTGGGCCGGGGTGGTTCCGTTTTTACGAATGTCGAGCTCAAGCTTGATGGGTGTGCCGCGTATGTCGCAAAGCATTACGGGGTCGAGCTCGATCCGGCTGCCGTTCGCTTTCTCGATGAGTCGGAAAGCTGGAATTTTCACAAGTATCTCAAAGCGGGCCAGGGATTAAATACCTTGTGCGTCATTGATGAGGCTCATTTGTGGTTCAACGCCCGTGATCATGCGGTGACAGCCGCGACGAAACGCGAGCTCATCACGTTTCTTTCTCAGAGCCGCAAGCTGAAGGTCGATGTGATTTTCATCGTGCAGGCCGCGGAAAATCTCGATGCACAATTCCGGCGTCTGGCGCAGGAAGTCTGGCGGATGAAGGATTTGCAGCGCTTCCGCGTTCCGCTTCTTAACATTTCTTATCCTTGGCCTCACACGTTGGCTTTTCGGTTGGACAACGGAAATTTTCAAGTGATGGAAAAAAAGCTTTTGCGGCGAAGCTCGGACATTTTTGAGGCATACAACACAAACGCTCTTTTGCGTCCCGTGGAGTTCGCGGGCGAGGTTCAAGGCGTTCGCCAGTTGAAACGGGTTCAATCTGCCCGTTCGGACCGTTGGGCGGCCTTGTTATCGTGGCAGCCTTCTCAAGGTCTTCTTGCCTCCCTCGGTTTTGTGACCGTGATCGTCCTTCGCGTTGTTTATGGGTAGAGTTTTCCTCGTCGCTATTGTCGTTGGTCTCTTGTGGGGCGGATACAAAGTCTATCAGTCGATCACGGGTTTGACTGATGGCGAAAAACTGGCTCATCGTTATGAGAAGGCCGATCGGGTGCGGGAAAAGCCCGTCGAGCCTAAAATGCCCGAGGATTCGCCACCTGTGCCACCTGCGCCCCCTGCCGCTCCGCACAAGGAGCCTTTGGCGGTGTTGGCTGCTTGTTCGGAATTTCTGCTTGTGGAAGCTTGGGGCATTGTTCGCTCCGGCGACCAATTACCCGACGGTAGTTCGCTGTTGTCTTGGACAAGTCGGGATGCTGTCGTGACGCAGCCCGACGGCAGTCCCGGGCGCCTGCGTTTTCGGCGTCCTGCGGAGGCTATGGCCGAGTTCGAGCGTAGTTTGTCTGATGGTTCACGGCCGGCGGCTTTTGCATCTTTGACAGGAGCAGAAGAACAAAGCAAAAAAAGAGCCCCATGACGATTGCGTTGCCGAGGATGTAAATTGACGCTCCCTTGTTGCTCAGTTTCTTTTCGTGCCGCATGGGTGCAAATCTGCGGCGAAGGCCCCCGGACACTATGGCAAAAAAGATGATTCCGAAGAACAACGGCAGCCAAGGCATTTGCACGGCTATGGCTGCTGAGTCGTTCATCAGTTTTCCGGATTGTTCGGGCGGTTTCTCGGGCGTCAAGCGTAAAAGCTGGCAAAAAGTTTTTTACCGATTTCTAAAAGAAAAGTTTGCTATATGTCATGTATAGTGGCGAACCCTGCCTTTGCCAGCTTTAGAAGCCTATGAAGGCCTTGAGGTCGATTGCCTCCTGCTGGGCTCGGGCGCCCCGGAATTTTGGCTGGCAAGTCTTCTATTCCTCACTGTTTGCCGGCATGTTCGTGCTGCCCAATTTGGTTCGGACGCCGAGCTTGGTCATGATAGCCGTTGCTGCAGTGGCTGGGGTTTGGATCGCTGGTTGCATCGGGCGCTTCGTGTCTGTGGCGCGATCTGACGAGTTGATGCTATGCGGGTCTGCCGCTCCACTTGTGGTCGGTCTCTGGACGTCCGGCATGCGCATTGCGTTCATTTGGACCCATCGCTCCCTTTCCAATCTGCTCCTGCCGGACTCAACCCCCGGGGGCTTTCTTGCGTCCTGGCTTTTGGAGATCCTGCTTTTGGTCGTGCCCGGAGTCTGGTTCCTGCGCGGCAATTACCGCTCCCTCGAACCAGCGCCCACCCTTCGTCAGCATCCGGCGGCAAGCCGCCCTTCGTCGCGAAGTAAACGGACATAGTCATCGACTGCCTCCCGCCATCCGCGCATGGGATGTCCGAGCAGCGCTTCGATACGACTGCAGGACATCGGGCTGTAAACCGGCCGTTTTGCTGCCATGGCCTTGATGTCGGCAAGCTTGAGGGGCTCGACCAATCGTGTTTTCACCGGGACGCCGATCTTCGCCGCTGCATCGATCGCTTCCTGAGCCCATTGTTGCCAGGTGCAGACTCCGCTGTTGCACAGATGATAAATGCCTCCCGGCGCGCCATCGCGAAGGAACGGTCGTAAGCCCTCCGCCGCATCACGTGTGTAGGTCGGCGAGGAATACTTGTCGGCCACCGCCCGAACCGGTTCTCCGCGCAGTGCGGCGTGAAGCGCCTTGTCGATGAAGCTGTCGCGGTCCGGTCCGAAAACCCACGCGACTCGAATGACGGCATGATGTTCGCCCGCGGCCATCACGGCCACCTCTCCCCGCCTTTTGGTTTCGCCATACCAAGAGACGGGCTGCGGAATGGCCTCCTCGGCGTAGGGTGATGCGGCATCGCCGGAAAAAACGTAGTCCGTGCTGATGTGGACAAATCTTCCGCCCGCGGCGCTTGTTGCCTGCGCAATCACTCCGGGTGCCGTTGCGTTGACGGCTTCCGCCATGTCGCGCGATGTTTCACATTCGTCCACATTCGTCATCGCCGCGCAATTCACCACGACGTCCGGACGCTCGCTCCGGATCATGCCGGCGATGGATGCGGGTCGGGCTAAGTCCGCTTCGCTCCGTCCATAAGCGCTAACTTCGCTATCCGCGGCCCAGGTGCGCGCCAAGGCCGCCCCGAGTCTCCCTTTTGCTCCGAGGATAAAAACTTTGGGTTTGTCCATGAAAACTCGGTTGCCTGCCGGTTGCCGCAGTGTCAGTGCCCTTGTGCGGTGAACGCGCCGAGCAAAAACCCGTGCAGTTCCTGCTCGAGGATATCGAGCTGGCGGTCCTCGGAGCGGATCTTGAGGAACCACTCCATGCTTTCGTGCATGAGGCGCAGGCCAAGGACGAGGCAGAATGCGCAGTAAAAACGCGCGTGGACCTGGTGCGAGTCCAACTGCGGCAGCGAGCGCTGCAGTTCGTCATGATAGCAGTCGAGCACGTCTTTGTAGAACACGCGATGGATCTGCGAAAATCGCTTGGGGTCGTCGATCATCATCTGCGCCACGAGGCGCACCATGATAGCGCGGTTGTTGCGCCCCTGACGCAGGGCCTTGAGCATCGGATCAACCAAGGCCGACACCAAGTCCCGCACGGGGATTGCCTGCCGCCCGTGCTTTTCGCGCAGCTTTTTCAGCCGATCCAGCCTCTCCGCGTTGATCGGGGTCAGCCGCCTGTCGGCGAGCGCATGGATCAATTTGTCCTTGGATCCGAAGTGATAGTTGACGGCCGCGAGATTGACGCCGGCGAGCAGCGTTACATCCCGGAGCGACATGCCATGGAACCCGCTTGCCGCATAGATGCGCTCGGCTGCACGAAGGATACGTTCACGCGTTGATTCGGCGGACTTTTTTGGCATACGGACGTTTGAAGGGCTTTGCAATATCCGTAGCGCAAGCGCGGTTGCGGTCAATCCCAGTCTTGGCCCGCTGGCGCGAAAGACTTAATTTTCCGTCGTGGCATCGCAAAACACTCATCCCGACACGGCCGATTTGCGCCAGGAATATACACGTTCCGGGCTGCGCAGAGCCGATCTTGCTGAGGATCCGGTGGCACAGTTCCGCAAATGGTTTGGCGAGGCGATTGCGGCGTCTTTGGTCGAGCCGAATGCCATGGTGCTGGCCACCAGCGACGGTGATCGTCCGAGCACCCGGACCGTTCTGCTCAAGGCTTACGACGAACGGGGCTTGGTGTTTTTCACCAATTACGGGAGCCGCAAAGCGACGGACATCGCCGCGAATCCGCGCGTGAGCCTGCTCTTTCCTTGGTATGCTCTCGAGCGCCAAGTCGGGATTCTGGGCCGGGCCGAGCGCATAAGTGCCGCGGAAACGCTGGCTTATTTCACCTCGCGTCCCCGTGGCAGTCGGCTCGGTGCCTGGGTTTCCCAGCAGAGTTCGGTCATCTCATCGCGCAAACTGATCGAGATGAAGTGGGACGAGATGAAGCGCAAATTCGCCCAGGGCGAGGTGCCCCTGCCCTCCTTCTGGGGCGGATTCCGCGTTGTGCCCACAGAGTTCGAATTCTGGCAGGGGCGCGAGAACCGGCTGCACGATCGTTTCCGCTACTCGCGGAGCGAAAAGGGCTGCTGGGAAATCAAGCGCCTGGCTCCCTGAGGCAAGCCTCGACGCCACAAAAACCGGCGATTACCCTGATTGTTTTCAATATGGCTAAAACCACTGCTCCTGTCGGAAACATGGTCATTGCCCAGAGCGGCGGACCGACCATGGTCATCAACCAGAGCCTCATCGGCGCGGTCCTCGAGGCGAAAAAGCACAAACAAATCAAAAACATCTACGGCTCCCTGCACGGGATCGCCGGTATTCTCGGCGAAAACTTCATCGATCTGCGCAAGGAGAACGCTGCCACCTTGGAAGCCGTGGCCAAGACACCTTCTTCCGCGCTCGGCTCGGTGCGCAAAAAACCAACCAAGGACGACTGTCTTGCTATCTTCAAAGTCCTGCAGAAATACGATGTCCGCTACTTTTTCTACATCGGCGGCAACGACACGGCCGAGACCACGCACATCATCAACGAGGAAGCCAGGGCCAACAACTACCCGCTGCAGTGTTTTCACATTCCCAAAACGATCGACAACGACCTGCGTGAGAACGACCACACACCGGGCTTCGGAAGCGGCGCACGTTTTGTCGCCGAAGCCTTCATGGGCGACAATCTCGACAATCGCGCGCTGCCGGGCGTGAAAATCAACGTCATAATGGGCCGGCATGCAGGGTTTCTCACCGCTGCCGCGGCGCTGGCGCGTGTTTACCCCGATGACGGCCCCCACCTCGTTTATTTGCCCGAGCGCCCGTTCGACGAGGACCGCTTCGCCAAGGATGTCGAGGCGGTTCACAACAAGCTCGGACGTTGCGTCGTCGCGGTGTCGGAGGGTATCTGCGACAAACATGGCACCGCTATCGCCGCCAAGCTGAGCAAGGAAGTTGATTCGCACGGGAATGTGCAACTCAGCGGTTCCGGTGCGCTCGGCGATCTTTTGGCGGGAATCATCAAGTCGAAGACCAAGATTTCCCGTGTGCGGGCCGACACCTTCGGTTATTTGCAGCGTTCGTTTCCGGATGTTGCTTCATCCGTTGATTCCGCCGAGGCTCGCGAGGTTGGCAAGCTGGCTGTCCGTCATGCTGTTGCCGGCAAAACGCAGAGCGGTTCGGTGACCATCAACCGCAAGCCCGGCAAAAAATATGCGCCCGTTTACGGATTGGTTGAACTCCGCAAGGTGTCCAAAGAAACCCGCCATATGCCCGACAAGTTCATCGCCGAAGCCGGTAATGATGTGACGTCGGCTTTCATCGCCTACGCCAAACCGCTGATCGGAAAACTGCCGCAGATCGGCCGCTTCAAGGCCGTGCGCGTTAAGAAAGCGAAATAAACCTCGGCGCTGCAGCTACGCGGAGTCGGCGCCCTCGCCGACAGTCGTCAAATCGCGTGCGCCTGGAGGGCGTCAAGGGGCACGATGGACAACGCGGCTTCATTGGTGGCCTCGAGGTTCACCCGTGGGGCCATCCCGGCTTCGTAGGCTTCGAGCCATCGCCCCGCGCACAGGCACCAGTGGTCCCCGGGCCTGAGTCCTGGAAAATCGTATTGGGGAACGGGCGTTGAAAGGTCGTTGCCGCGCGCCTTCGAGAAGGCGAGAAATTCAGCGGTCATCACCGCACAAATGGTGTGGGATCCATGATCCTGCGCGCAGGTGTGGCAATGTCCATCGCGGAAGAATCCGGTCTGAGGGTCGAAGCTGCACGGTTGCAGCGGACCGCCAAGAACATTGCGCGGACTTCCGCTCCCCTCGCCCTGTTCCAAGTCGCGGATCATCTTTTACCAGCCGAGAATAAGGGCGAAGATCAAAGGGGCAACAATGGTGGCGTCGGACTCAACAATGAACTTTGGCGTGTCCGCGGCCAATTTGCCCCAAGTAATTTTTTCGTTGGGGACGGCGCCGGAATAGGACCCGTAGCTCGTTGTGGAATCGCTGATCTGGCAGAAATAGGCCCACACCGGAATGTCTTCGAGTTGGAGATCTTGGTGCAGCATGGGAACAACGCAGATCGGAAAGTCCCCGGCAATACCGCCGCCGATCTGGAAAAAGCCGACCGGTGTCGGAGCGGTGTCCTGATACCATTTTGCCAACTGCATCATGTATTCGATGCCGGTGCGGACCGTGTGGACGTTTTTGATTTCGCCGGTGATGACGTGGGACGCATACATGTTGCCCAGTGTGGAGTCTTCCCAACCCGGAACGATGATCGGTATGTTTTTCTCCATCGCGGCGATCATCCATGAGTCCTTGGGATCGATCTGATAATACTTCTCCAGCGCCCCGGATTTGAGGACGCGGTAGAAGAACTCATGCGGGAAGTAGCGTTCGCCGGACGCGTCGGCCGCCATCCATTGTTCGAGCACAGCTCCTTCGAGGCGGCGCATCGCCTCCATTTCCGGGATGCAGGTGTCGGTGACGCGGTTCATGTGGCGGTCGAGCAGGGCCTGTTCGTCAGCCGGAGTAAGGTCGCGGTAATGCGGCACGCGCTCGTAGTAGTCGTGGGCCACGAGATTGAAGATGTCTTCCTCGAGGTTCGCGCCCGTGCAGGAGATGATGCTCACCTTGTCGCGCCGGATCATCTCGGCGAGAGAGAGGCCGAGCTCGGCTGTGCTCATCGCTCCTGCGAGGGAAACAAGCATTTTGCCGCCGCTGTCGATGAGTTTGCCGTAGGCATCCGCGGCGTCGATGAGGGCCGCGGCGTTGAAGTGGCGGTAATGATGGCGGATAAAATCGGAGACGGGTTTGCTCATGGTAAAAATCAGATTGTGACGTGGAAGGATTCGCCCGGTTTGACCGAGCGGCAAAACGCGGCAAGCAGTTTCGCCATGGCCGACAGATCGTCGAGATCGATCACCTCGACGGGCGAATGCATGTAGCGGTTGGGCAGTCCGAGAGATGCCGTCGGAATGCCTCCCCGCTGGAGGAAGAAAGCATCCGCATCCGTTCCCGTTCGGCGCGGATTGGCCTCTCGCTGCACCGGGATCTTTTCCTTTGCCGCGACGTCGAGCAGGCGTTGCACGACCAAGGGATGATTCGAACTGCCCAGAGAAATGACCGGGCCTTTGCCGAGCCGGACGTCGCCATGTTTCGGCTTGGAGCAATTCGGGATGTCGGTTCCATGGGTGACATCGACGACCAGCGCGATATCGGGCTTTAGCGCGTAAGCTGCCATCGTCGCGCCGTAAAGTCCGTTTTCCTCCTGAACGGTCGAAACGGCTGTCACGCGACAGGCGGGAGGCTTTTTCGAAAGCAGGCGCAATGCCTCGCCGGCGGACCAGACGCCGATGCGGTTGTCGCAGCCCCGGGCGGCAACGCGGTTGTTTTCCAACCTTTCGAAGCCGTCCGCGTAAGTGATCGCATCCCCCACCCGCACGTGCTTGCCGGCTTCGGCTTTCGAGGTGGCACCGATATCAACATACATCTCGTGCAGTTCGGGCACCTTCTTCCGGTCGTCGGGTTCTTGCAGGTGGATCGCGAGCGAGCCGGTCACACCGGGGATCGATCCCTTGGGCCCGTGGACACGCACACGTTGTCCGCGGAAAAGCGCGCGGTCGACGCCGCCGATGCCCTGAACGAAAAGGAAACCGTCGTCATTGATGTGCGAGACCATGAAACCGAGTTCATCGACGTGGCCGGCGAGCACGACATGGGGGCGTTGATCGGATTCCCCCAGTCGGGCGAAGGCGTTGCCGTAGGCATCGGTCCGGAATTCATCGCAATGCGGACGCAGGTAGTCGGCCCAGACGCGTTGCGCGGCGATCTCGAAGCCCGACGGCGAAGGCGTATTGATGAGGCTTTCGAGAAACTGAAGTGCGTCCTTTTCCACAGGCCCATCATGCAAATGCCGGGCCTCCGGGGCAAGACCTCGACGAGGTGCGCACATTTGTCCACAGTGCCGACTTGATGAATTTTTGCAGGAGCACGCTCCGCGAGCTTCGCCCGACCGTCCGACTCGCTACGCCGATCACCGCCGGCCAAGTCGGCCAGATGCTGATGGGTGTCGCGGATACAATCATGGTCGGCCACGTCGGCACGCTTGCGCTGGCGGCATGCGCATTTGCCAACAATATCCTGCTTGTGGTCGCGGTTGCGGGATACGGGGTTTTGACGGCGGTCTCGGTCCGCGTCTCGCATGCCCACGGTGCCGGTGTGGAGCCTGCCATGGCGCGTGCGCTGCATGCGGGAACAACGATTGCACTTTTGGGCGGAGTTGCGGCGGCGGCTTTCCTGCAGGCGATTTATCCGCTGTTTCACCACCTCGGGCAGGCGCCGGGAGTTGTCGAGGAAGCGCGCGGCTATCTGGTCATTGTCGGTTGGTCACTCGTCCCCGCGTGGATAACCGCGGCCGGGCGGAATTATCTCGACGCGCAGTCGCGCCCTTGGCCGGCATTCTGGATCATGCTCTGCGGCGTGCTTCTCAATGTGTTTCTCAACTGGATCTTCATATACGGCAAGCTGGGTGCTCCTGCCCTCGGCCTCACGGGCGCGGGGGTGGCGACATTTTTGAGTCGTCTTGCCACTGCGGGGGCTCTGGCGTGTTTCATCCGCTTCAGCCGGTCCCGACCTTGCGAGCCCGTGCGCTTCACAAGATCGCTTTGGCAGGAACAAGTCGAAGTGCTGCGCCTGGGTATGCCGGCCGGACTCCAGCTTCTTGCCGAGATCGGGGCCTTCACCGTGGCTGCGCTTGTTGTCGGCCACATCGGCGAGATTTCCCTGGCCGCCCACCAGATCGCCATAACGTGCGCTTCATTGACCTTCATGTTTCCCCTGGGAATCGCCATGGCATCGACGGTGCGCGTCGCCCAGGCAATCGGCGCCGGCCGCCGTGACTTGCTTCGGCCCATCGCCGCGGGCGCCTGGGCTGCGGGCCTGGTTTTCATGACGGCCTTCGCCCTGATTTTCCTTTTCGCCAATGAGGCGATCGCCGCCATGTTCGTGCGGGATCCGGCGGTGATCGCGCTGGCCGCTTCGCTGCTTGTCATCGCGGGAATTTTCCAGCTCGTCGATGGTGTGCAGGTCGTCGGTTCCGGTCTGCTGCGTGGCCTGCGGGACACGAAAGGTCCCATGCTCGTGACGATCGCGGCCTACTGGCTCGTTGCGTTACCGTTCGGCTGCTGGATGGCAATCGACCGCGGCATGGGAGCAAAGGGCATTTGGATCGGTCTGGCAATCGGTCTGGCTGTTGCCGCCGCAATGCTCGTGCGGAGGTTTCTCTGCCGGACGAATCAGTGACTCAAGGCATACGCCAAGTGCGGCGTGTAAAGTTTGGGCTCGAGCAAGAAAGAGTCGTGCCCTTTTTCCGAATGCACGGTCAGGCGGAGGTGCGGGACATTCGCTTTCTTCAGTTCGGCGCAGATCTCGGTCTGGTAATCCGGGTAGAAGCAGCAATCGCTGTCGATGCTGAACACCAGGTAGTGCTGGTTTGTGCATCTGGCGAACAAAGGCTGGACACCGGCTTTGCGGGCGTCCTCGTAAAGGTCGAACTGCTGCCAAGCGTCGATGATCCGGAGATAGCTGTTTGCATCGAAGCGCTTCACGAACTTTTGGCCCTGGTAGAGCATGTAGCTTTCGAGAACGCTGGAGATCTCATACCACGGCAGATTGACCTCGGGCTGGACGATATCGACGCGCGCCCGTTCCTCAATAACATCGGCATAAAGAAACGTTTTGTGGCTGATCATGCGCGCCAAGGCGAGGCCGTGGACCGGACCGGGGGTCCCGTAATAGTCGCCGCCAAGGAAATCCGGGTCGCGGGTGATGGCGATGATCTGCTCGAGATTGTGCATTTGCTGCAGGCCGTGAGAACGCAAGCCCGTGCCGATCGTGATGACGTTTTTGACTCGCCCGGAATAGTGGACGGCAAGATCGATGGCCATCATTCCGCCGAGCGACGTTCCTACCACGGCATGGAGGTTTTCGATCCCGAAATATTCCAGCAATGGCAACTGCGAACGGACGATGTCGTGCACCGTGACCCGCGGAAAATTGCTTCCGTAAGGTTTTCCCGTCGCGGGATCGGTCGAAGACGGACCCGTGGAGCCGTAGCAACCGCCAAGATAGTTCGCGCAGATGACAAAATATTTGGTCGTGTCCAACGCGCGCCCCGGGCCGATGAAGCCGTCCCACCAGCCCGTGTGCAATTCGTCGGTCCAACGTCCGTCGAGTCCGGGAACGGACCTGTTTGTTCCGGCGGCATGCTGGCTGCCGCTCAGCGCGTGGAAGAGCAGTATTGCGTTGCTGGCATCCGCGTTGAGCGTGCCGTAGGTCTCGTAGGCCAAGGTCACGGCAGGCAAGCGGCCGCCGTCGGTGGTGACGAACGGATCCGCCGCGCTGCCGAAAGTCAGAAACTGCGTTTCGACCGTTCCGACGCTCTTCGACATGGTCTCCCTAATTTGCGGCTGCAGCGAGAGCCTGATCGATGTCTTCGATCAGATCGGCTGGATCCTCGAGGCCAATCGAAAGGCGGATCAGTTCCGGCGTGATGCCGCCCGCGCGCTGCTGTTCCTCGTTGAGTTGGGAGTGCGTAGTCGTGGCCGGGTGAATGGCCAGACTTTTGGCATCTCCGACGTTCGCCAAGTGAGAGAACAGTTTGAGCGATTCGATGAACTTCTTGCCGGCGGGGGCCCCGCCTTTGATGCCGAATACGACCATAGAACCGCCTTTGCCATGGAGATATTTCTTGTTGAGTTCGTGGTAGGGATCCCCGGGGAGACCGGGAAAGCGAACCCATTCCACGTCTTTGTGCCCCTTGAGATGCTTGGCCACCGTCAGCGCGTTGGCGCAGTGCTTTTCCATGCGCAGCGGCAGCGTCTCGATGCCTTGCAGGAACATCCAAGAGTTGTCCGGCGCGATGCACGCGCCGAGATTTCGCAGCGGGACGGTGCGCATGCGGAGGATGAAAGCCAAGGGCGCCAGCGGCGCCGGCAAGTCATGGCCCCAGCGGAGCCCGTGGTAGCTGCTGTCGGGCTTGTCGTAGAGTGGATGTTTTCCCCCGCCCCAGTTGAATCGTCCGCTATCCACCACCACGCCACCGATGCCGGTGCCGTGTCCGCCGAACCACTTGGTCAGCGAGTGGACTACGATGTCGGCCCCGAAATCGAGAGGCTTGGTCAAATAGGGCGTGGAGAACGTCGAGTCCACGACGAGCGGAATCCCGTGGTCATGGGCGACCTTCGCGACTTTCTCCAGGTCCACAACCTCGAGCGCCGGATTGGAAACTGTCTCGACAAAGAGGGCGCGGGTCTTGCCGTCGATGGCTTTGGCGAAGTTTTGCGGATCGTTGGAATCGACGAACTTAACCGTGATACCCAGTGCCGGAAGGATGTCGTTGAACTGCGTGTAGGTGCCACCGTAGAGATTGCGGGCGCTGACAATATTATCGCCGGCCGACGCGAGGTTGATGATCGAGTAAAAAACGGCGCTGGTGCCCGAGGCGACTCCAAGACCTCCCATTTCGGGTGCGCCTTCCAGGAGTGCGACGCGCTTTTCCAGCACGTCGGTCGTGGGGTTCATCAGGCGCGTGTAAATGTTCCCAAGTTCGCGGAGGGCGAAAAGGTTGGCCGCATGTTCCGTGCTTTTGAAAACGAACGAACTGGTGCGATACACCGGCACGGCGCGTGAAAGTGTCGTGGGCTCGGGTTGCTGTCCGCCGTGGAGGCAAAGGGTGTCGAATCTCATGGCTCTCGAATATGGGTTGAAAAGAAGGCTGATAGTTTACCTTGCGCGCGGCAAGTCAACCGGAAAGGCAGCGCATTGAGGGTTTCAGCGCAGGTATTTGAAACTTCCCTTGGGCGCAAAGCGTCCGACATTCGCATCGGGCGCCCGTGCGTCGCGCGTGCTCGGATCCATCGGGAGAAAGTCGCATGATCCGTCGGCAAACGAAACCATTGCTTGTCCGTTGTGTCTGAAATGGACTGTTACTTCTTTTTGGTCCAGGCCGTAGAACTCTTCGATGACTGCCTCTTTTTGGAACGGATAAACCTGCGCCGATGTTGCAAAGACAACAACCTTCCCAGGCTGCTGCAGTTGCAAAGACGACATCGGCTGCTTGCCGCCCGGCGTCGTGATCCAACTGTTGGCAAGAACCACATTGTAGCCGACGCCGATATAGCCGAATTCAAACTTCGGTTTGAAGGGCTTGCCGGTGAAAGCAAAACTCGGATCAGGCACAAAGTTACGCGGCAGGTATTGGCCCAAAGGACCGCGCTGCATGTCGATTTGTCGCTTGCCCTCTGGCTTGCCCTTGCTCGATGAGGGCTCCAGACCGAACCAGTAGAAGTCGCCCTCGCTCGTCTTCGTGAGATACGGCCAAAAGCGGTAGTTGTTCTCGGCCAAGTAAGCCATGCCCCCGGCTGAAAGCTGCCGGATGTTGTTTGCCGAAACCGCGAGGGAAGATGAGCGATAAGCAGCACGCACGGCGGGAACCGCAACGACTGCGAGTATCGCGATTATCGCCAGAATTACCAGCGACTCGACCAAGGAAAATCCATTCAGCCGCTCACGAGAATTCATCGGCGTGGAGTTTTCAGCTTCGTCGCGAGCGCCAGGCTCAAGGTCAGCACAAGGAGTGCGAGTGAACTCGGTTCGGGCACCGCAGCAACAGCCTGTGCGAAGGCGCGGGGATCGGCGATTCCGTCGCTCTGAGCGAAGCCCACCCACATTCCGTCAGACAGCACCAGATCCGACATTCCCACCTGGGCTTGGGTAAAAGAACTGCTCCAGAGTCCCGTGCTATCCAACGAATAGATCGTCGGATAAGTTCCATCGCCGAAATAGTTGTTTTGGATAAATCTTATGCTCTGGCTCCATGGCGAAGGCAGTCCGTTTTGATCATATCTGATGGTGTTAACGAAGTAGCCGCGAGGGTTGGCAAAGAAACTCACGTCAACCGACAAGCGCATATCTGATCCGGCGAGCGGTGATGGTGCGTTGGATCCGGTGATGGCGCCCGCCAGCGCAAAAAGCATCGAATCGGCGGTGCTGATTCCGTTCCATTGGTAGCCCCATGCAATCGACGAGGGAGTGACTGCATTAGAAAACTCCAAAACGAGGGCAGCACGGTTTGTGCCCGATCCCGCCCAGTATTGGATGTCGTCAAACGAACTTACCGTGATCAGTTGCGACCACGACGTCAGCGGTGCTGCGAACAGCAGAACCAGAACTATTTTTCGCATCGGTTGTCTCTTCCTTGTTATTTGTGGGCAAGAGAGACCCCGATGGCGCGGCGCGATACCGCGGCAACAAAGACTGCTCCCGCACGCTTCATTTTTTGCGATGAAGTTTTTTCGCGCGAGGCTACCCGGCCACGCACGCGTCGAGGACCTGCAAGAAGATGTTCGGACTCCCGGTTTGTGATTCCCCGTGGAATCGCCTTTCCCCTCGCCTTCATCCGAAGTTCATCGGACTGGCTTTGCTCCCGTCTACGCGGGATGGAGG
>VEQL01000050.1 GCA_018883245.1 Chthoniobacterales bacterium | reverse complement strand
TAGGCGTCGCTTTGAGAAGTTCGACGTCAGCTGGCGGCGGAGCGGAGATGTTGCACCTCGAGTTGCATACTCACGCGCTGGCGGTATTCGTTGCGCACCAGTTTGAATGCCACATCCCATGGTGCGCGTGGAAACTCGTCCGTCGCTCCGTTGAACCATATTGCGGCGAGCAGCTCGTCGCGTCCGCGCACACGGAAGCGCACGTGCTTTTCTTTGAGCACGTCAGGCCCGTGAACCGGGGCCACCGCGCGCGCGTAGAAAACCGGTGCGGGATTGGCCATGCCGCACGGCTCGAGCAAAGAGAGTTCCTCGAGATGAGCGTGCTCCAGTTCCGAGACATCGATGCGCGCATCAAGCGTCAGGCGCGGCACGAGATCACCTGCTTGCAGGCGGCTGGCGGCGGCGGTTCCAAATAGCTTGCGGAACTTCTCGAAGTCGGCGCGGTGCACGCTTAGTCCCGCGGCCATGTGGTGTCCGCCGAAGGGCCCCAGCAGCTCCGCGCATTCGCCCAAAGCCTCGACAAGCGAAAGACCGTCGATGCTGCGTCCGCTGCCGTGGCCGTTGCCGTCCTGGTCGAATCCGACGACGATGGCGGGGCGGTGGTATTTGCGGCTCAGCCGCGAAGCAACAATACCGACGACGCCGGCGTGCCATCCGTCGCCACCGGCAATCACGGCGCAGTCGCGGGCGGGGTCGAAATATTTTTCCAAATCGGCCAGCGCGGCTTCGAGGACCTGCTGCTCGAGGTCTTTGCGTTCGCGATTGCAAACATCGAGATCCAGTGCCAGCCGGTGCGCTTCGCGGGGGTCGTCGGTGAGCAGCAGTTGCAGCGCGGCTTCGGCAGTGTGCAGGCGTCCCGCCGCGTTGAGGCGCGGACCGAGGCGAAAGCCGACCTCGGCAGTCGAGACGGGAGGCACCACCGAAGAAACTTCCATCAACGCCACCAACCCCGTCCATCGCGTCTGGCTCAAGCGCGAAAGCCCGTGCCTCACGATGACACGGTTTTCCCCGCGCAGCGGCGCGAGATCGCAAATTGTGCCCATGGCCGCGAGGTCGAGAAAGTCCCGCAGATCGGGTTCGCGGCGCCCGGTGATTTTCTGGATGCCGTGGCACAATTTGAAAACGAGCGCTGCGGTGCAAAGGTCGGTGTTTCCTCCCGCAACCTTCGGATTGACCATCGCCGCGCATGGTGCGGCGCCGTTCTTGGGTTCGTGGTGGTCGATGATGACAAGATCCACACCGCGCGAGGCCAGCCATGCGCTCTCCTCGTGTGAAGACGTTCCGCAGTCCAGGGCGACAAGCAAATCCGGTCTGTGCGCGGCAAACACGCGATCGAGCCCTTCGTGGCTGAGTCCGTAACCCTCCGCTTCCCGAAGCGGCAAAAAGCACGCGGCTTCGAGGCCCACGGCGGAAAGGAATCGGTGCAGAATCGCCAGCGAGGTCACGCCGTCCACGTCATAATCACCGTAGAGCACGACCGTTTCTTTGCGCTCCAACGCCGTTGCGATACGGCGCGCGGCTTTTTCGATCCCGGGCGTGGCAAGCGGATCCGGCAGCGAAGCGAGCCTCGGATGGAGAAAATGCTCGGCCTCGTCCGGATCGGAGAGATTGCGTGCGGTGAGCAGGTTCGCGAGGAGTGCGGACACCCCGAGTTCGCGGGCGAGTCTTTGCGCGCTTGCGGGATCCGCGGGGTCCCGCGTTTCCCAGCGAGGCGACATCATGTGCGGCATGTTAAGGACTGCGAAGCTTGCTGGCAATGCGAAGGGATTGCGCACGGCGGTGCGGGCCGGATAAGCTCATGGCGTCATGGGAGTCAGCAAACAAACGCGGGGCAAAAAAACGTCGCGCTCCGGCGCGGCAGGTGCCGAAGCTTTCAACAGCAAGTCGCGTTTTCTCGTCACGGGTGGCGCCGGGTTCATCGGCAGCGTTCTGGTCGGTATGCTGAACCGCCGTCACGGGACGGATCGCGTCGTGGTGGTCGATCAATTGGGCACCGACGACAAATGGCGCAACCTTGCGCCGCTGCGCTTCGAAGAGTTTGTCGATGCCGACGAGTTTTACGATCGTCTCGACCGCAAGGCCGGGTCCTTCGGGGATTTCACGCATGTGTTTCATCTTGGGGCGTGTTCATCGACCACGGAGCGCGACGCGGATTATCTGCTGCGCAACAATTTCGGCTGCACGCGCCAGTTGGCCGGATGGGCGCTCAAGCGCGGCGCGCGTTTCGTTTACGCCTCTTCCGCCGCCACCTACGGCGACGGAGGTGCGGGGATGGACGACAAGTCCGAGCGCCTCGGGGATTTTCGTCCGCTCAACGCCTACGGTTACTCGAAGCAACTGTTCGACCTGCATGCGCGGCGCGAGGGATATTTGCCGCGCATTGTTGGTTTGAAATATTTCAATGTCTTCGGCCCGAACGAGGAGCACAAGGGGGACATGCGCAGCGTGGTGAGCAAAGCGTGGCGGCAGATCGAGGAAACGGGGCAGGTGAAATTGTTCAAAAGCTACCATCCTGATTATCCCGACGGCGGGCAGAAGCGGGACTTTCTTTATGTCAAAGACGCGGTGTCCATGACGCTGCATCTGGCTGCGACCAAGAAGGCTGGCGGCCTTTACAACATCGGGTCCGGCAGGGCGCACACATGGCTGGAACTTGTCCACCCGATTTTCGAAGCGATGGGGCGGGAGGCGCGCATCGAGTTTGTCGACATGCCCGAGACGCTGCGGTCGCAATACCAATATTTCACGCAAGCGGATATCACGAAGCTGGAGTCAACCGGCTACAAGGACGCTGTGACGCCGCTTGCTGAAGCGGTGAAAGAATACGTTTCTTGTTACTTGCTTCCCCGCAAGCACTTCGGTGACGGTGCCGGAGACTGAAAGACCGTCGTGGCCGTTTGACAGGCCATGCATTCGTCTGTAGATTTTTGTTTCCTTGCGATGACTGCGCATCCCTTTTATCTCGCTGTTTTTGTTGCTGTTGCAGCGTGCTCGTTGGCAACCGCCCGGGCTTTGACCCAGATCAATGTCGGGGAGGATCAGGCCAACCAAGGCATGTATAACGGGGGTTGGAATCAAGGCTCCGGCGGCGACAACGGATTTTTCGCGTGGAAAATGGTTTCCAAGGCGGATGGCGAGGGGAGCTTCGCAGGGCATTATCTCGGCAGGCTCGGCGAAAAACCCGAGTTGGCGCCGATCACCAAGGACCGCGTTTTTGCGCTCTTCGCCAACGGCAAGAGCTACGAGGAGTCCGTGGCATTCCGAGGCATCGCGGTCCCGCTGGAGCCCGGCGACAACTTTTCCTTCGAGATCCTCCACGGACCTTTCCAGCAGAAAGGTGACGAGGATGATCCGGCGCCCGGCGAGGTCGGTGTGACTTATCGTGCCGGCAACGCGGACGGCTCGATCTCGGACATCGACGCGGGCGCCCGCCTGCGCTTCTTCGCGCGCGAAGGATCGCCGAACTACCTCATCACCGACAGCGAGCAAGAGTTCGATACAGGCATTCCGATCACAGAGGAGGCGCTCGCATTGACTCTCACGCTGGTTGATGCGGATACCTACGACTTTGAAGTCATCAATCTGCGCGACAAGGCGGTCAAGATTCTCAAAGGCCGCAAGTTCGGCGGCCAAGCCGGTGCGCCGATCCAAAGCCTGGCATTCTTCAATCGCAACGCCGAGGCGCACGACTTCTTCCTCAATAACTTCCAGCTCAGCCGCAATTCGCCGTAAAGGTTTTTTCACAGATTAAAGGTTTGCACTGCGATGCACCGTGCTGTCTCCCCAGCATTTCTGTTGATTGCATCTGTCCTGTTCATCTTCGGGCCAGATCGTGCAGTAGCCGACCCTAACAACGTTTACGTCTCCCGTTTCTGGCACAACCACCAGCCCATTTACTGGCCGGAGTGGAACAACAACGGTTCTGAAACCAGCCGCGTGCAATATGCTTGGGATTCGATCGTGCTCAAGCCGGGGCAGACCTACGGCGGCATTACCGGGCAGCATCCCGAAAACAATCTGACAGACATCTTCGGGCTGCAGGATCGAGTGACATCATACCAAAGCGGCCCGCGCAATTCGCTGACCACCTTCAACAGCGCCGGTGGCTTCGCCATCAGCTATTCCGGTTCGCTCATCGACAACGTCCGCCAGCTCGGCTCCGTCGGCCAGCTGGGCTACGGGGGCGGATGGAACAATGGTTATAAAGAGGCGCGCGGATGGAAGACGCCCGCGGGTTCGACGCGCATGGACCTCGTCGGTTTCACCTACCATCATGCGCTCGCGCCGTTGCTGCCCAAGTCGGTTTTTCGGAAGGAGCTGCAGATTTTCAAGCAGGCTTGGTGGAAAGCGTGGGGCGGCAACATGGACCTCAGCGATCATTCGAAGGGTTTCTTCCCCACGGAAATGGCCTACTCGCGGCACCTCATCGATGTCCTGGTCGATGAGGGCTACCAATGGGTCATCGTGCCCAGCCATCACATCAGCCGCACCTGCACGACCTACAACAACCAAGCCAACCCCGAGGGCACTTACAATATTTACTCCAGCCCCCCGAACAAAGCCGACCAGATCGGGCCCTCGCCGACGAATGGTTGGTGGTATTCCGAGCCTAACCCTGGCAATGCCGCGTGGAACGTCGCGCCCTTCGCCTACCAGCTACACAAGGTCAAATACGTGAACCCCGAAACAGGTGCGGAGAAAACGATGATCGCTGTGCCGTCCGATGACGTTCTGTCCTATCGCTACGGCTACGCAAACGAGGGCGTGGGAAAGATCGACGCCTTTATTTCGCCATTTGCCACCGACCCGGCGCGGCCCGTTATCGTCATGCCTTCGACCGACGGCGATAACGCGTGGGGCGGAGGATCGAGTTCATGGATGGAGGCGACGCCGCAATTGTTCAACGACTCCGGCTCGCGGGGCTACAAACCCTCGACGCCGCAGGATTTTGTCAATTTGTTCGGCGCCAACGCACCCGCCACGCACATCGAGGATGGCGCGTGGATTTTTCCGGAAATGGACTACGGTTCTCCCAACTTCCTCAAATGGATCGAGCCGCCGGTGGCCAATACGGCAATAGGCGCCACAAACCGCGTCCCCGGCACCCAGATCGACATGGAGACGCCGGGCTTCGCCCTCAAATTCTACAGCTACGCGCCGCTCATGGCTGGCGCCAACTGGTGCGAAACTGCCGAGCAAATCCTCCTCGACGAAGGCGGCAGTGTTCAGGCGTGGAAAATCCAGGCGCCCTACGATTGGAACGGAACTTGGAACTCGCCCAACGAAGTTGAGCAGGCGTGGCACATTTACCTCGCCGGTTTGGATTCCGGATTCAATTACTACGGCGGTCTCGGCAACGACGATGAAATCAAGCCGAGCTTGGCCACGCGTCGCGCGGTGGAAAAGCTCGAACCTTGGATTAACGCCAACAATCGTCGCTCGAAGGATCGCACTCCACCCACCGTCCTCAAGCCGCAGCGTTTTCCCTACAATCCCGGCTGGTATACCTTCGGCTGGTTCAACAACGTGCCGGGCGTGAACGGGGCGTTTCTCAAGCGCATGAATTCCGACTTCTATATCTGGACGCACGCTTATGACATGTCGGGCATTCCCGATGGCAACGTGAAGTTGAAAGTCCGCAGCGATGCCGATGGAATCAACCCGCTCTGGAGCAATCAGAATGAAACCTACGCGGGTGGCAGCGAAGTCGGGCAATGGGTGACGATCAACATGACCAAGCGCACGCTGCCCAAAACGCGCCAAGCTTTGAATGCGGCCGCGGCCAACAGCCAGATCGACTATTTCCTGCCTGTTCAGGATTACGCCGTGGCTGACTACTATTTCGCGCACCTTACCGACACCAATTACCGCAACAAACTCCTCGATTACTACATCGAGGCGACTGACTCGAAGGGCAACGTCTCGAAGTCCGAAATCCAGCACGTTTGGGTTGATGATTACAGCGGCCAAACCAATGGCGGAGGAAGCGGGGGAGGTGGCGTGACAAACAGCGTCGTTTCTTTGAGCCCGAGCAATCCCGTTGCCGGGCAATCTTTGACCGTCACCTACAACCCGACGGGGCGCGTGCTCGCCTCTGCCACCAACGTCAACATCCACTACGGCTACAACGGGGTCTCTGCCAACTGGACTCCTTTGTCTGGCAAGGCCATGACGAATAGCGGCTCGAATTGGACCTACACCTACACAGTGCCGGTCAATGCCACGACCATTGCCATTTGCTTCAACAACTGCACCAACACCAGTGCTAATTCGGGCGCATGGGACAACAACGGCGGCGGCAACTGGAATTTCAACGTCACGACCAATCCCATCACCCAGGCTCCCGATGTGCCGACTGGTCTCTTTGCCACGGCGACGAACAGCACGACTGTTTCGGTGTCATGGACAGGTTCCGCGCGCGCGGCTTCCTACAAACTTTTCCGAGACGACGCACCGATCGCCGCGCCTTCGGACGCCGTTTACATCGACACCGGCCGCGCGCCGGAGACGACCTATGCCTACAAAGTCGTCGCAGTGAATGCGATCGGCGAATCTGCGGCGACTGCTCCGGTTTCTGCGACTACTCCGTTTGCAGCGCTCGCCGGCACGGAAATTCTTGTCACTGATCCTGCGGGATCGCCAAGCGTTTCCAACAACGCTTACACGTTCAAAGGCCGCGCCGGTGCTTCATTCACCAATGGCCTGACTTGGACCAATCCGGCGAACGGCACGGGCGGGACCATCCCCTTTCCCGGCGGCAACGTGGCCAACGGGTGGAGTTGGACGAATCTCGTCACCTTGGCGGATGGAACCAACGCAGTCCGCATAGATGGCGTCTATTCGACCAATGGGACCGCCACTTATTCGGACTCTCCCAGCGCCTACACCAACTGGTCCGCCAACGGCGGTGCCGGGGCGGGTTTTGGAGAATGGTATTTCAACCACATCGGCACGAATGCGGGAAGCTTCCTCGCAAGCACCGGCACGGAAGCCAACATGAATGTCGGCTCGTCCAAGGGTTTTGGTTTGTGGGCGAACGGCGCCGATGTCGCCAAAGCAACGCGCGCCTTCGTCACGCCGATGAAGGCCGGCGACAGCTTCGCCGTGCGCTTCGACAACAACTTGATCGAGAAGGGAAAGAGTGTCGGTTTCGAACTTCGCGACACGAACGGCACAGTCCGCTTCAAATTCTACTTCGTGGGCGGGGACACGTCTTATCGCATCGCCGATCTTTCCTCGACCAACCGCAGTTCCGGCCTCGCTTACAGCTCCGCGGGCCTGAGCCTCAAACTGACCCTCACCGGAGCCGATACCTACAGCCTTGAAACTGGTTCGAGTGTCATCACGGGAACAAATTTTCCGGGTTCGGAAATTGCCTGGTTGGAGTTCATTAACAGCGGGGCGGGAGCGGGCACTGACTACAATCTTTATATCGGTGAAATGTCCCACACAATTCTCACCGGCAGCAGCGCGGCGGCATCCACCACAGCGACAGTCACCAAGATCTCCGATCCCGACTCCACCGATGGGCTTCCGAATATGTGGTGGAGCGCTTATTTCCCCGATCAGTCGGACCGGGTCGCGGCCAACGATCCCGACAAAGACGGCTTCAATAACGCTCAGGAGCATGCGCTCGGAACGGATCCGACCGATCGCGCTTCGACATTCCGTATCACCTTGATCCAGCGGGAGGGAACAAACGCCATGGTTTCTTGGACGTCGGTTCCGGGTAAAGCCTACCAGCTTCAAAGCTGCACGAACCTTGGCATCTTGAATTGGACAAATCTGGCGGCGCCCGTCACCGCATTGTCCAACTCTGCCTCGGCCCACCATCAAGGGGTGGCCGACCAGCACTTCTACAGAGTGCTGCTGGTGCCCTGATTCTTTTCGCTTGCGCTTTGGCCTGTTCGGGCCAAGTTCGCGGTCGACAGTCGACAAGTTCAGGTCAGAAAGCGCACGCCCCCGGGTTGAGTTCACGTTCGTGGGATTCCGCGCAGGCACCGGACAGCTTGGAGCCTGGCAGATAAACACAACGAAAACACAACAGTATGGGTAACAAACTCTATGTGGGGAATCTCCCCTTCAGCAGCACCGAAGACTCGCTCCGCGAGGCTTTCGGACAATGTGGCACCGTGACCGACGTCATGATCGCCCTCGACCGTCAGACCGGCCGCTCCCGCGGATTCGGTTTCGTCACTTTTTCGACCGACGAGGAAGCCAACGCGGCGATCAGCAAATTCCACGGCTCCGACATGGAAGGCCGCACCATCCAGGTCAACGAAGCGCGTCCGCGTGAGGAACGCCCACAGGGTGGTGGCGGTGGCGGGTATCGTGGCGGCGGCGGTGGTGGTGGCGGCTATCGTGGCGGCGGCGGAGGCCGTGGCGGCGGTGGTGGTGGCTACCGCGGAGATCGCGGTGGATACCGTGATCGCGACCGCGGAGACCGCGGCGGGTATTGATACAACCCGCGACACAAGATTCAGCAAAGGGCGTCCTGCGGGACGCCCTTTTGCATTCCACGAGGCGAGGTCTTCCACGGAAAATCCCGACCCCCGAGATCCCGCAACTTCCGATCAACACATGGACATTTGGCAAAATGTCCATGTGTTGTCCCGAGGTTTTCCGCAAATGTGCGGTGGCCGGACTGCTGAGGGCCGGCGTCAGATGAGTTCGGCGGCAATTTCGTCGGCGAGCAGGCGTCCGCGCGCGGTGAGGCGGACCCGCGGCCCGTGGTCCTCCAGCAATCCCTCCTCGCGCAGTCCGGTGATCAGCTCATGCCGTTCGCCCAAGCGCGCCGCCTCGATACCCGCGCTTGTCCGCAGTCCGAAAGCGATTTTCTCCATCTCCCGCGTTTCATCCGGCACGATTTCCGAAGTGCCGTGCGGACGGTTCCCCGCCTGCACCGCGCGCACATAGCCTGCGGTGTCGGGAACATTCTGCCAGCGCTTCGTGCCGATGGTGGACCATGCGCTGGGACCGAGACCCAGGTAATCGTCTCCCTGCCAATAGGCGAGGTTGTGGAGGCATTCGCGTCCCGCGCGCGCATAATTTGAAATTTCGTATTGCGCGTAGCCGGCCTCGGCGAGTTCCGCGGCGCACAGTTCGAAAAATTCCGCGTCTCGCTCGCTGTATTCGCGGAACTCGCCACGCTCGAGGCGGCGGAAAAAATCCGTGTCTTCCTCGTAGGTCAGGCAATACGCGGATATGTGCTCGGGCCCGAGGTCGATTGTGCGCCGGATGCTGTCCGTCCATTGCGCGCGGGTCTGACCGGGGATCCCGTAGATGAGGTCGAGATTGAGGTTTTCAAAGCCGGCCGCGCGCAGAATGGCGAAAGACTCTCGCACTTGGGGCGCGCTGTGGACACGTCCCAGCAGCTTCAAGAGTTCCGCATCCCACGATTGCACGCCCATGCTCACTCGATTGACCCCGTGCCGGCGCAGCATTTCCGCTTTGCGCATTGTCACGGTTGCCGGGTTCATCTCCACGGTGAATTCCTCGACGCCCGAGAGATCAAGGTGTCGGGACAATCCGCCGAAAAGACGCTCCAGCTGCGTGACCGACAAAGCGGTCGGCGTCCCGCCGCCGACAAAAATGGTCCGCGGCGTGCAACCACCACCGAACATTTCCGCTTCGAGCACGATCGCTTCAACCAAGGGGTCCGCTTTGCCCGGACCCGCGATGTCTTTGTAGAAACTGCAGTAGGGGCAAATCTGCAGGCAAAAGGGGATGTGGATGTAAAGGTGGCGCGCTTCGTGCCCCATCAAGTCTCCAGTCCTCGGTGATTCAGTGTTCAGTGTGACCACCTTCGCTCAATCCTCGTCCCTCCGCACTCGTTTATTCCCGCAGGGAATCGATCGCCGCCCGGATGTCGTGCTCTGTCACATCGTCGGCCACGAAGACCTCGCCGATGCGCGGGCACACCACGTAGCGGATGTTGCCGCCGGAGAATTTTTTGTCGTGCCGCGCGGCGGCGAGCAGGGCGCCGGTTTCGAGATCGGCGGGCAAGGTGAGGGGAAGGCCGTATTCCGCGAGCTTGGTGCGAACGCGCCCGGCGTCGGCTGCGGGCAGTCCGTATTTGCGCGTGGAAATCTCCAGCGCTGCGGCCATGCCGAGGCTCACCGCTTCGCCGTGCAGGTAGCGTCCGTATCCCGCGACATTTTCGATCGCGTGGGCCACGGTGTGTCCGAAATTTAGCAGGGCCCGCGTGCCCGTCTGCTCGCGTTCGTCATCGGCCACGATGGCGGCCTTGATCGCGATGTTGCGGGCGATGAGCGGCGCGAGCGATTCGCGCGGTGCGCCGGGGTCCAGTTCGCCGAGCATGGCGGCGTCGCGGATCACGGCGTGTTTGATGACTTCGGCGAATCCCTCTTGGTATTCGCGCCCGGGCAGGGTGACGAGCGTCGCGGTGTCGGCCAGGACCAAACTTGGCTGGTGGAATGCGCCGATGAGATTTTTTCCCGCGCGTGCGTTCACGCCGGTTTTTCCGCCGATCGAGCTGTCCACCTGCGCGACGATGGTTGTGGGGATCTGAACGAACGGGATTCCGCGCTGGTAAATCGCGGCAACGAAGCCCGCCAGGTCGCCCACGACCCCGCCGCCGAGGGCGACGACGAACGATCCGCGGTCGAGTCCGGCTGCGATCATGCGGTCGCAGAGATTTTCCGCCGCCGCGAGGCACTTCGAAGTTTCACCCGCGGGCACCGCGAGCAGGAGCGCGGCGCAGCCGGTTTTCTCCAAGGCGGCTTGCAGCGCCGCCCCGTGCAGGCGTCCGACATTTTCATCCGTGATGATCGCGCAGCTTCCCCGCAGTCCGGTCGCGTTCACGAGTTCCCCCGCTCGTGCGATGAGTCCGGCTCCGACGAGCACGCGGCAGGATTTGCCGGGAATCTTGACCGGCACCTCGATGCAGTCCGCCGTGCTCACGCGGCGGATCCGGAAGCGACGAGCGCGGCACCGACCAGCCCCGCCTGATTCTGCAGCATCGCCGGCACGACGGGAGCTTTGACCGCCGCTTGGATGAAGGGCAGAAATTTGTCCGCTTTCCTGCTCACGCCGCCGCCGATGATGAAAAGGTCCGGGTTGAGCAGGAGCGCCAGCCGCGCCACGTATTCGGCCACACGTTCGCCCCATTCTTGCCACCCGAGATTTTTTTCCTCGCGTATGCGCGCGGACGCCCGTGTCTCGGCATCCTTGCCGCGGATCTCCATGTGGCCGAACTCGGTGTTGGGCACGAGTTGTCCGTCGAGGAAAACCGCGCTGCCGATCCCGGTGCCGAGCGTGAGAAGCACGACCACGCCTTTGATTCCGCGTCCTGCACCGAAACGCATCTCGGCGATCCCCGCCGCGTCAGCGTCGTTGATCACCGTTGCCGGCCGCCCGAGCTTGGCGGAGAAAAACGTGGCCGCTTCGAAATCGATCCACGAGGAATCCATGTTGGCGGCAGTGAAGATGCGGCCGTTTTTCACCACGCCCGGAAACGTGATTCCGATCGGGCCTTGCACGGCCGGGAAGCTTTCCGCGATTTGTTTGATCACGCCGGCGACGGCATCGGGACTGGAAGGTTGCGGGGTTTCTATGCGCTGGCGCTCGGCCGTCAGTTGGCCGCTCTCCAAGTCCACGGGAGCGCCCTTGATGCCCGAGCCGCCGATGTCGATACCCAGCAAATTCATGCGCGGCGATTGCACAACACGCGCCGCGCGGCGGCAAGACTGAAGCGCGGCGCGCCCCGGCGCGCATTTTTTGAAAACTGAATCACTGAACACTGGAAACTCCAGCGGCTTCCATCGCCGGTTCCTCTGGACACCGAAAACGGGAAGCTGAACACTTGTCGGTCTATCGCCGCATGACCCTCCGTATCGACCTCCATGTGCATTCGTTTTTTTCCGCGGATGGCGTGAGCAGCCCGGAAGACCTTGTTGCGGCCGCTCGCGCGGCCGGGCTTAACGGCTTTGCCATCACCGACCACAACACCTGCGAGGCGGTGGACTACATGGTGTCGCACGGCATCATGCGCCCGGACGGAAAGGCGGTGGATGACTTTCTCGTCATTCCCGGCATCGAAGTGACCACGGCCGATGGTCATCTGCTTTGTCTCGGGTGTGTTTTGCCGCCCTCGCTCAAAGGTATGCCCGCAGCCGACGTTTGCCGTCTGGCGCATGAGGCCGGCGGTGTCTGCATTGCGCCGCATCCCTACGATTTGTTTCGCGCGGGAATACGCGAGGCCGTCCTGGATACGCTTCCGCTCGACGGTTTGGAGGTCTTCAACGCGGCGACCACGTTGAAGCGGCACAACCGCAAGGCGTTTCATTATGCCGAGCGGCGGGGCTTGCCCATGACCGCAGGAAGCGATGCGCATCATGCCGGCGCGGTCGGCGTGGCATGCACCATCGTCGAGACGGACGACTTCAGCGTGCGCGGGGTCTTGGACGCCATGCGGCGCGGCACCGAACTCGAGCAGCAGTATCTAACGACGCGCCAGACAATCCGGAAGACATGGAACAATTGGTTTCGGTTGCGGCGCAAACCGCGCGGTGCGCAGGCTGCCGAGACATTGTGATTGCAGGGCAATAGCACTGAA
Source organism: Chthoniobacterales bacterium (assembly GCA_018883245.1). Classification (NCBI taxonomy): domain Bacteria; kingdom Pseudomonadati; phylum Verrucomicrobiota; class Spartobacteria; order Chthoniobacterales; species Chthoniobacterales bacterium. Next base: position 3,016 of record VEQL01000050.1, on the reverse strand, counting down.
AATGGTGAAAAAATCTGTTGACACCCCGACGCGCAGTGCTTGAATTTTGTTCTGTAAATATCCCCAAGTTCAGTTTGAGAAAGTCCTCCCGCACATGAAAAAGGTTCTGCTTCCCGCCATCGCCGCCGCAGCCCTGACGGCTTCCGTTAGCGCGCAGGTTCTGATCGGAAGCTCAAGTGGTTCCGATTACACCACGGCAACTTGGACAAATGGTGCGACTAATGCATTCAATGGTTGGTATATTACTTCTCTTGCGGGAACATCGAGTAGTATCAGCGACTCGGTGGGAACAACGGGGCGCACAAGCATTGGCAGCCAAGCCTTTTTCATTGTTGGTAATACCAATGGTGTTTTCATCGATGTCTATGCACCTCTCGGTGGCCTTCTCAGCTCAGGACAAAGTATTTCTTTAAGTGCCAATTACGGATGGAGCGACGGTTCCCGCGGAATTGAATTTACTTCTGGGTCAGCTTTGTTCCGCTTCGAACACGACAGTGGTGGGCTTTCGTTAAAAGGCACGGGTTTCTCTGACCTCGTAATTACCAACAACGCCTACAATACAGCGTTCACTTACAATATCTCATTCGTTAACGCCACCACCGTGGGTGTTTCGGCGAGCCTTTACGGCGGAGGCAGTCCGCTGCTCTCAACCAACGTCATCGTTTCCGCCATGCCGAGTGAAATCAAGTTTTACGCGACCGCTGGGGGCGTAGGAGCCGGCGATGTGCAGAATACCGGCATATATTTCAATAACCTTACCACCGTCCCCGAACCCTCGACCTACGCATTGCTTGCTTTGAGCGCGGCGGGTTTGAGCGGCTACGTGATCCGCCGTCGTCACCGGTAATTTCCCCCGAGCCCCACAAAAACCCCGGTCCGGTTAGTCTCCGGACCGGGGTTTTTGACATCATGGGTGCCAATCGCGACCGCCGCCCCTGACCTTGTGCCATGGGAACGCAACAGGCCGGGCGCCCAGAGCGTTTCGGCATACCCTGCGCAAGGCATTGGCGTTTGCGTGAGCGATGCGTAAATTCCACGGCAATGCGGATTTTGCGTGCGTTGTTTGCCTTCGCCTTGCTCGTTATCATAACGCTCGCGCTCGGCGAACTCGTGCTGCGCATTTCCGCATGGGGCGGTGACCCACGCTGGATTCGCGAGGTTGGGCAACTTTCATCCGGCGAGACGCTTTGCATCGTCGATCCTGAAGCCGCGAACTCCTTGGTTGCAGGGCAGCAACCTTCTAATGCTCCGCGCGTCATGCGTTCGAGTTTTGTCATGCCCAAGCCGCGCGACACCCTGCGCATTTTTCTTGTCGGGGATTCGGCTGCCAAGGGTGACCCGCAGCCGCGCAATCTGGCCGTATCATCATTTTTGCAGGCTATGCTTTCCGATGCGTTGCCCGGGAAAAAGATCGAGGTGATCAACCTCGGAGCGTCCGGTGTTTCCAGCGCCGTCCTGACCGGACAGGTGCGCGATGCCATCCGCTTTTCGCCGGATCTTTTCATTTTCTACGCCGGCAACAACGAGTTCTTCGGCTTGGGCGGATGCGTGGAACGAAGCTCGGCGTCAGGTCTGCGGCGCGCTCTGCAGCGATCGGCGTTCGTGTGCTGGCTTGAGTCGCGCGCATCCACAGGCCGCGCAGTGCAGCAAGCGCCGATTCCCGCGGATTCGCCTCTGCGCGAGGCGGCTGCCCGCAGTCTATCGTTCAACCTCGGTCGGATGCTCGACGAAGTCAAAGCAGCGGATGTGCCTGCGATCGTGTGCACAACGGCCGGCAACGAGTCCGGCCTTGCTCCGCTCGGTCAGGACCACATCGGCGGGTTGGACGCGAGGCAGCAGGGCGAGTTGAAGCGGTTGATGGACGAAGCGGTCGAAGTCGCCGATCGGGAAAACCACGCGCAGGCGGTGAACCTTCTGCGTCAGGCTGTGCAGCTTGCGCCGCGCAGTGCGAAAGCGCGCTTTCTTCTCGGCAAAGTTCTTGTCGCGGCCGGTCAAAACGATCCCGCGCGGGTTGCGTTTCTCGAGGCGCGCGATCTAGACACGCTGCCGTTGCGTCCGATCTCGCTCACAGAGCAGGCGATACGCAACACCGCGCTGGTGAAAGGTGCTGTGTTTTGCGACATGGCGGAGATTTTCCGTCGCGAATCTCCCGACGGTGCGACGGGCTGGGACCTGCTCGACGACCATGTTCATTTGTCGCTTTCGGGCCAGGCGCGTGCGGCGCGATCGATGGTCGGAGCGATGGCCAACCTCGCGCCGCCGCTGCAGCTCGACCCGGGGCAACTCGCCCTCGTGCGCGAAGATGCGGCATATGCGGAGGACCTTGGAACGAATATCTATGACACCTATGCGGTGAACTGCGCCCAGCGCGCTTTGTTTGCTTCTCCGCAGATGAAAGAGACCAACGGCGAGGCGTTCAAGGTGTTCGACGAACTCTGCCGCGAACAGGAGGAAGAAATGGAACCGTCCGTGCTGGCTGCCGTTCGGGATTGGCAAGCGCGACGCTCCGGCAGCGGAACAGCGGAACCGATCACCGCCGCCGTGGCGCAGGTGCTGACCCGCGATGGCGCGCAGGAGCAAGCGCTCGATTTGTGGGAGTTGTCGGCGCGCCAAGTGCCGGAATACACGCTGCAATTTTTGGAATACGTTTATTTCGCGCTGGCGTGCCGCCAGAAACTCGATGGCGAATTGACGCCCGACGCCGTTGCGCTGTCCGCGCGCGCAATTGCCCAAGGAAACTTCATTCTCGCGCGGGATCTTGCAGATGACGCTCCGGCGCGGCGCTACATCGGCGGTTTGCATCAACTGCGCGGTGAATGGGCGGAGGCAATTCCGTTCCTCGTTGCCGCCCGCAACCAACTTGCGGGCAAGGACCGCCTCGCCGCAGACCAGGCGCTCGTTCTCTCTTACCTCAAAACGGACAAAAGGGACCAAGCCCTCGCCGTAGCGGACGAAGGAATCAAAAAAGGCGGCGAGGATGCGGGTTTCTACCGAGCCCTACGCTGGGAGGTTGAAA
>VEQL01000049.1 GCA_018883245.1 Chthoniobacterales bacterium | reverse complement strand
GCCGCCTTTCAGGCTGCCCATGGGCAGCCTGAAAGGCCCCCGACAACCCCAAATGCGTAACCCATAAACACCAACATGTGTTACCTATGTTCTGAACCCAAAGTGTTACCCATGTTCTGACTGGGCCAGCCACCTCCCACCTTCCCACCTTCGCACTTTCCAACTCTCCCCGTCTTTTCGTCTTTTAAGCTTTTAGTCTCTCGTCTCTTAAACTCTTAGTCTTTTCGTCTTTTAGTCTCTTTGCTCGCCAAGGCGACCCCTCCCGCCTTCACAGCACCTTAACCACCCTCGACTTCCGGATTGATCTGTCTTCGGTCACCAGCTCCAGACCGTGGGCTTTGGCCGTAGCTACGATGATCCGGTCCGCCGGATCGCCATGAAATCGTTCGGGCAGCTTGTCCAAGGCCAAAACCACGGAGGTATCCAAAGGCAGCACATGCACCACGGACGGATCCGATGCTTGGCTGAGCCACAGGGGGAAATCCATTTCCAGCCGCAAACGGCCCTTGCGATAGAGCATCTGCGCCTCCCAAAGGCTGATGGCCGCCAAGAAAGGCGGGGCGCCTTCCTGCGCCAAACGATCCAACAGCTGCCTTTTCCTCGCCGGCAAATCCTTTTGGCCCGTCAGCCACCAGATCCAGACATGCGAGTCGAGCAGAACGCTCATCGATTCGCCTCGAAGTCTGAATCCGACAAAACCGACTCGCCGGGGCGTGCTGTGAGAATGCCGCTCTGGCGCAGACGTTTCCACGCCGGCGTTTCCGGTTTTCGGACTGGAACGATACGAAAGCGCACACGCCCCTGCCGCGAAACCTCGACCGGTTGGTTCTTCTCCTCCACCTCCCTGAGCACACGGAGACAGTGGGTTTTGAAGTCTGTGACGGAAATGACCATAATTATTTAAAAGTAGTCATTGTTTGCCAGCTGTCAAACTTGGCTCCGCCGCCTGCCCCCCCCTTTTTTTTTGCGCACCACGTGGCCCTCGGCTACGCCTCACGCTATCTACGACCGCCGCGGCGGTCTCCGGTCCCCACCTTCACACCTTCCCACTTTCCCACCTCAGGTCTTTTGGTCTCTCGTCTCTTAAGCTCTTGGTCTCTTCGTCTTTTTCTCTCCCCACCTTCCTACGTTCCCACCTTCGCACTTTCCTACCTCAGGTCTTTTCGTCTTTTAGTCTCTCGTCTCTTAAGCTCTTGGCCTTTTAGCCTCTTTGCTCGCCAAGGCAACCCGCTCCCACCTTCGCACCTTCCCACTCCGCTCGTCTTTTCGCCTCTTAAGCTTTTGGTCTCTTCGTCTTTTTCTCTCCCCACCTTCGCACTTTCCAACTCTCCCCGTCTTTTCGTCTCTTAAGCTCTTGGTCTCTTCGTCTATTTCTCTTCGCACTTTCCTACGTTCCCACCTTCCCACTTTCCGACCTCAGGTCTTTTAGCCTCTTGGTCTCTTTGGTCGCCAAGGCGCCCCGTCTCAGGTCTGCGCCCCTCGGCTGTCTTTTTCTCTTCCTACGTTCCCACCTTCCCACCTCAGGTCTCTCAAGCTCTTCGTTCCCTCCCGTCTCCGCCTCCCGCCTCAATCCTGCAAAGCCTCCACATGCAGGCCCTCGATCATTCCAAAGTGGCGGCGATTGCGCGAAACCAACGGTTTGGCGTGGGCCAAGGCCACTGCAGCGATCCAGAGGTCGTTTTGCCCGATGCTCCGGTATTCGGACCGCCCGGACAATTCCGCACAAATGCGCGCGTAATGCGGCACGACCGGCACGGGATCAACCAACTGAACACCGATAGAAAGAAACTCCTGCACATCCTTTGCATCATGCCGGGCCGCAAGAGATCCGTGCCAAAATTCTCCGAGCACGATCCAGGGCAGTCCAAGCGTCTTTGCCGCATTCGCGATCGCGTAATTCGTGGCCCAGGTTTGCCCGCGCCAAAGACCGACCAGATAGGTCGTGTCGGCAATCAGGTCCATGGGTCGGACTTCGCCGCCGAGCGTGATTCAACCGCCGCTTCCATCACCTCGTTGCCGGGCCGATTCGCGGTGGCCCGCCGCTCCACGAAAGCCAAGAATGCGGCGAGCGATCCCGGGGACGGTAATACCCGTTTCACCACGGAAGAAAAAGAGTCGGATGTGCCGCGCTTCCAAGCCTTTAGCCGGCCGTAAGCCTCATCATCCAAGGTGATCGTTTTCATGTTTTCATGCATACACGAATCGGAACACGAGTCAATGTCTTGCCCTTGCCTCCTGTGGTTCAGTGGTCCGCGGCTCCGCTCCAGCTCTCGTCTCCCTGATCCGGCCCCTGCGACTGGACACATTGTGAGGAGAGTCTGCAGGTAGGTTTGTTGTTTAGTTGTTCATGGGAACATTTCCAGCGCGAACTGGAGCGCAGGCCGTAGGCCGGAGCGGAAGTTCGCGCTTCGCGGCCAGGCTCGGGGTCTTTTTCCCAAGCTGCCGTGCGGTCGTTTGAAGTTGTATTCGTAGGCGTAATTGCCGGTGGCGGCATTGACTTCGCGCAGGTTGAAGAAGAGTTCGCGATCCAGCAGTTCCAAGCGCACTTGGGCATGGAAGCTTTCCACATGGGCGTTTTCCCACGGCGCTCCGGGCTCGATGTATCGCGGTCCGACTTGGGCTTGTCCCAGCCACTTTTGAACGGACTTGGCCACGAACTCCGGCCCGTTGTCACTGCGGATGTATTGCGGCTTGCGACCGCTGCAGACCATGACCTCTTCCAAGGCGTCGATGACTCTCCTGGACGGGAAGCTGCGCGCCGCTCTGAGCAACAAGCATTCGCGGGTGTATTCGTCGATGATCGAGAGGATGCGCACTGCGCCGCCATCGGCTGTGCTGTCTTGGATAAAGTCGTAGCTCCAGACCTCGTCGGGCCGACTCGCACTGCAGCGCAGGGCCAGACCAGGACGAACCCGGCGACGCTTGCCGCCATGGCCTCTTGAAGCCAATAGCCCGCGTTGCCGTCTGATCCGGGCCACCCGCTTGCGGTTGATCACTTCTCCGTGCTCATGGCGCACGATGGCCGTCACCTTCTCGTAGCCAAGGCAGGGCCACCGGCGTGAGACCTCCTCGACCAATCCCTCCTGTGCCAGCTTATGCGGCGAGGCCAACCGGCGGTAATAGGCCGTCGAACGACTCAAACCCAGAGTCCGGCAGGCACGGTGACGTTTGCACAGCCCCATGCAGACGACCATCTCCACGGCCGCTTTCTTCTGCACGGGGCTTACCATTTTTTTGAGTTCACCTCTTTGAGGATCTGGATGTCCAAGGCCTGGTCGGCGACCAGCTTCTTGAGCCGGCTGTTCTCGGTCTCCAGCTCCTTCAGACGCCGGGCCTCGCTAATCTCCATACCGCCATACTTGTTGCGCCAGCGGTAATAGGTCTGTTCGCTGATCCCGTGGGGCCGGCACGCGTCGCTGATCTTCAGCCCGCCGCGCTCGATCTCCCCAAGGATTCGGATGATTTGCTCTACACTGTGTCGGTTCTTCATGGGTTCTACGGGTTTTTACACCGCAGAACTCTCACTCAACACTGTCTAGTTTCCGGGGACTGGATCATCCCCACCTTCCCACCTTCGCACTTTCCAACTCTCCCCGTCTCTTGGTCTTTTAGCCTCTTGGACTCCGCTCTGCTCCGGCTCTTGGTCTCTTCGTCTTTTTCTCTCCCCACCTTCCTACGTTCCCACCTTCGCACTTTCCTACCTCAGGTCTCTTGGTCTCTTCGCCTTTTAAGCTCCTCGTCCGCTCTCTTTTGCCCTCGGCTCCGCCTCACGCTGTCTTCGCTCCGCTCCGGCTCTTCGTCTTTTTCTCTTCCTACGTTCCCACCTTCGCACCTTCCCACCTCAGGTCTTTTAGCCTCTTGGCCTTTCAAGCTCTCATCTCTTCGTCGGTGTTGCGAGTCACGGGCAATGACTACCCGTTACTGCTTGGCAACTCGATATCTCAACTCAGAGGGAGCCCGCGGTAACGCAACCGACCATTGCGAATAGTCATCGCGCAGCCGCCGTCGAGTTCTTCTCCGAAGCGTTCAGCCAGCCCGACTATCACATCTGCCACTTGCGGCCCCTTGAGCCCCTCATCTCTGATTCGGATAACAGAGGGTCCTGTTGCTAGCGAATCGGCCAGAAGCGCGTGAAAATCCGCATCAAGAGTCACAACAATGCGTTGTTCTTCGGCAGCCTTTTGGAGAATAAGCGAATCGCTGGCGGAAGACATTCCGATGTCAGCGACATGAAGCGCATTGTGCCCGGAGGTCGCAAGCAAACCAACGACAGACCGCGGTATTCCTTGGTCAAGCAACCAACGCATTCGTCTCGGACAGTTCCGCTACTGCGTCCGGAAGATGACAGGCAGCAAAGTGAAGCGCTTGACGAATGTCTTCGTCGTCCAGCTCAGGATACTCACGAAGCCGCTCTACTCGATCAGGGTAAAGGGCTGCGATTTCCACAGCGCGCCGGACCGTCAGGCGTGTCCCACGGATACACGGCTGCCCGTTCATTTGTGCAGGATCGACGGTAATGCGATCAAATCGTTTCATGCCTGCTCTTACAGCCATCAGCGGCACTCCGCAAGTCGCCTCGTGTGTCGTCCCTTGCCCCCTGCCTCCCGCGGTTCAGTGGTCCGCGGCTCCGCTCCAGCTCTCGTCTCCCCACCTTCCCACCTTCGCACTTTCCAACTCTCCCCGTCTTTTCGCCTCTTAAGCTTTTGGTCTCTTCGTCTTTTTCTCTCCCCACCTTCCAACGTTCCCACTCTCCCCGTCTCTTCCGCTCTCGTTTGCCCTCGTCCCGCATGCGCGGAACTCGCGCTGTCTCCGCTACGCTCGGGCTCTTCGTCTTTTCGACTCTTGGTTTTTTACCAGTTGGTCGCCAAGGCGACCCGTCTCAGGTCTGCGACCTTCGGCTGTCAGTGGGTAGTTTTGAGAGAGCGAATCAGGCCCTGAATAATTGTGGACAGAAGCAGCACTGATGACCGCGGGAGAATGCAGCCGCTACCGCATGGGCAAAAACTCAACGCGCCCCGCCATATCTTCCGGCTCACCAACTTTCGCAATCATCTCCAAATCACGAATACATTGCCCAATCGTCACGTCTAATTGGTGGCCATAAATGACCCCTGCGAAAGAGAGACCCATTCGCTGGCGCGTGGTCGCTTCGGAAAGCATGTCCTGATCCTGCGAGAAGATCACGCGACTCAACGATGTTGCGCGATCCAAAAGTGGGCCGTCTTCGAGAGTTCCAGCGCCGTCATCCTGTGCCCTGAGAACATCAACACCCTTCTGTCGCAGTGCCAGCGTGATCGCGCCGGGGACGTGCACGTCCATGTAGAGTCGAAGACTCAATGCAACAGCCCTTTGGCGCGCAATCTAAGCCTCAGCAGGGTATCGCCGGAGGAACGACTTGTTGCTCTGCTAAACTCGTAACTTTCAGCGATCATCTCTTCTAACTCCGCCCTGTTGTCGTAGTAGCAGGAAAGCGCGGAGTGGATTTGCCCTAACGTTAGCTCTGGATGTTGGCGGGCAATCTCCTCAGCACTCCAACCATGGGCCAAGTGATCCAAGGCAATCTCGATGACTTTCACCCGAGTTCCCTTGATCCAGGCAATGCCGCGTTCGTCTATCAAGACGTGCTCTGGAAGCGCTGCGGTAGTCATGGGCTTACAGTAGCCGAAGTTTTCCCAAAACCAAGTCAAGAGCCACCTGCTTACCTGTGGCCCTTCCGACCCGTAATCACCGTCCTTGTCACGCCGGAGTCGATTTGCGCGTAGGCGGATCCGCCACCAGGTTGGTCGCAGCGGCGACCTATCTACGTCCGGTGCACCGGACTCCGGTTCCCGTAACCCGTTACGTCCATTGACTTGCTGCCTCTAGCCTCCTCTCGTTACCAGCCACCCGTTACTCGCTACCCTCGTATACCGAAGCCTTCGCCTTCGCGATCCTTCCCCGAAACAACCGGCTCGCCGGTCAATGGCCATTTCACCGCCAACGTCTCATCATCCCATCGAATGCACCGCTCGTGCTCCGGTGAATAGTAGTTCGTCGTCTTGTAGACCACGTCGGCGAAATCCGAGAGCACGTAGAAGCCGTGGGCAAACCCCTCCGGAATCCACAGTATCTCGCGCGACTCGTCCGTGAGCACCTCCCCAACCCACTGTCCGAAAGTGGGCGCATTGGGACGGATATCGACGGCCACGTCAAAAATCCGCCCACGCATCACGGTGATCAGCTTCGCCTGCGCCATGGGCTCCGCTTGGAAATGGAGGCCGCGAAGAACGCCTTTTGCCGAGCGAGAGTGGTTATCCTGCACAAACTCCACATTGCGACCCACTGCCTCGTCGAATACCCGCTTGTTCCAGGATTCGATGAAAAAACCCCGATCATCCCGAAATACCCGCGGCTTGATCAGCAAAACGCAATTCAATTTTGTCTGTTCGATGTGCATGAGATGTCTTGGTTAGAGCGTTCTTTGTTTTCTGGTTCTTCGTTTCCGCGGTTTCACCGCCTCTCTCCGACCCGTAAGCCCAGGGCCTGCAACCTGCCACCTTCTGACCTTTCCACTTTTCCACCTTCGCACCACAAAGGCCCTTCACCTTTTGGTCTTTTAAGCTCTTGGTCTCTCGTCTCTTAAGCTCTTTGCTCGCCAAGGCGACCCGTTCCCACCTTCGCACCTTCCCACTCCGCTCGTTTTTCGCCTCTTAAGCTTTTGGTCTCTTCGTCTTTTTCTCTCCCCACCTTCCTACGTTCCCACCTTCGCACCTTCCCACCTCAGGTCTCTTGGTCTTTTCGCCTCTTGGTCTCCGCTCTGCTCCGGCTCTTGGTCTCTTAAACTCTTCGCCTCTTGGTCTTTCAAGCTCTTGTCTCTTCGTCGGTGTTGCGAGTCACGGGCAATGACTACCCGTTACTGCTTGGCAACTCGATGTCTCAACTCAGAGGGAGCCCGCGGCTGAGGACTTTGTGTGAGCCTGCTTGACGTTTGACGACCCAGCCGATCCCCTCCAGCGCACGCAAAACAAGCCGCGCTTTGCGTGCTCCCCACTTGCTCACGCCGCCACAGTGAACACAGCCTCAAGCTCGGGCGCGTTTTCACCATTCTCCACGCGATCTGCGAGGATTCGCAGCACCAGAGCCTCGACCTTGGAAATAGCTTCCGCCCGGCTCATACCATAAGCCATGGCTCCGGGAAGCGCAGGCACTTCTGCGAGCCAGCGCCCATCATCCTCGATCTCTGTTTCGACTCTCATGCATTCTCAGTAGCCTTGGCTTGCTTTGAGCGCAAGCCCTGCCTCTTTGCCCGTATCAATCGGTCTCTTCGTCTATCGTCTCCTAAGCTCTCGTCGCCTCACCTTCCCACCTTCATACGTTCCCACTCTCCCGTCTCTTTGTCTCTTCGTTTGCCCTCGGCTGCGCCTCGCGCTGTCGTCGCTCCGCTCCAGCTCTTCGTCTCTTGGTCTCTTTGGTCGCCATGGCGACCCGTTCCCACCTGTCCACATTGGCGCAGCCACCTTCCCACGCCTTTCGTCTTTTGGTCTTTTGGTCTCTTAAGCTCTTCGTTTGCCCTCGGCTACGCCTCACGCTGTCTTCGCTCCGCTCCGGCTCTCGTCTCCCCACCTTCCCACCTGTCCACCTTGGCGCAGCCACTTTCCCACGCCCCCGTCTCTTAAGCTCTTAGCCTTTTCCGCTCTTTGGTCGCCAAGGCGACCCGTTCCCACCTTCGCACTTTCCGACCTCAGGTCTTTTAGCCTCTTAAGCTTTTGGTCTCTTCGTCTTTTTCTCTCCCCACGTTCATACGTTCCCACTTTCCCACCTCAGGTCTTTTCGCCTCTTAGTCTCTCGTCTCTTAGTCTCTTTGGTCGCCAAGGCGACCCGTTCCCACCTTCCCACGTTTTCACCTTTTTACTTTCTTCGCCTTTCCTCCGCAGCGGCTCGCTGCTGCGCCACCACCTGCTCTCTGACTCTTCTCGGCATCCACGCCGCGACCCGTTTCGGCGTCTTGATCGGCAAAGACCGCACCAGCAACCCATCTGCCGCCGCGGTGGTCTCCGGTTCCAACCTTCCCACGCCCTCCGTCTCTTCGTCTCTTAAGCTCTTAGTCTCCGCTCCGCTTTGCCCCCGTTCCCACCCTCCCACGTTCATACCTTCCCACTTTCCCACGCCCTCCGGCTCTTGGTCTCTTAGTCTCTCGTCTTTTAAGCTCTCGTCTGCGCGCCCATCAGGCACGCCCTCAATCAACCCCGTCAAAACCCCCGCCGACGGCATCCCACTTGTCACGCCGTTGCCGTTCTCCGCCCGCCTCCCGCTCGTCACGCCGTAGCCGCTCCGCGCGTAGGCGGATCCCCACTTGCCTCTTGCCTCTTGCCTCACGCCTCCCCTCTCCTCTGCGAACGGATTCTGTTGCCGCCTCATCAAAAACAACGACGCCACGCTCACACCGAGCACACCTTGGAACTGCATGGTCACGAAGACACTCATTGTGTCCGCCTTGGTCGCAGCCGCCATGATGAGAAGGCCGATCACAAAACGAAGGGATGTCATCGGCACTCCGACGGTCAGCCTGGTCACCATCGCGTGGAACATTCCGAGGCAAGCCCCCACAACCAACACGCCCAGATAGCCGAAGTTGGCAAAGGCCTCTGCGACAAGTCCCCAGCCCACCGATGTGTTCTGGGCGCCTTCGATCGAGAGAACACCGTAATTGATCGAGAGCATCACATTGGCTACGTGGCTGATCCCCTTCTGGTCGTCGAGAAACCGGGGAATGAGGAGCCGGGGAATGGGGGTGTAAGTGGCCCCGCTCAGGTATGGAATTTGCTGCGGAGTGTTTTTCTGCACAATCAGCAGCATGTGCAAGATACCCGCGCGCTCGAAGACGCTCTGGGCGTCGTCCTCGATCGGCTTCTTCGCAAACGCTCCGGTGACCCCTCCCAATTCCGCTGCACCATAACCGACCCACTCGGCAAAAAATTGCGGCAGACCGAGCAAACTCAAACGCTCGCCCGCTTCGCCACCCGTGGTGGACTGCGTCCCCTCAGCCCAGTAGCGCTGGCGCATCTCCCATTTGCCGGCGTGCAGCATCGAAATCGTGACGAAGGCGAGCAGCATCATTGTCCAAGGCATCTTGTTGCTTCCCAGCACATAACCCAAAAACGCCAGCGCCACCGGGGTAAAAGCCGAGGCAAGCATCAGCGACGTGCAGCTCAAAAGCACATGCAAGGAGACGAGCGCCAAGTAGGCCGATATCGTGCGCGGATTCAAAAAGCCCCGCCCCATGTAGAATCCCAGCACAAACACGCCCATCGATGACAAAGAACCCGTCAGGCTTCGGACCACGGGCATCGTGTTGCCCGGAAACTGCACCCATCCGCCGATCGCATTCATATCGAACAGAATGGCGCTGACGATAAACATCAGCATTGCCCAGTCCGCGTGCTCACGGGCGATCATCAGCACCTCACGGGGAATTTGTCGCGGCCGGGAAGAAAGCGAGAGCCATGCCAATGTTCCGGCCAGCACGAAAATCAAAGTCGTCACCGCACCCGTCACCACTTGATCCGGCGAAAAGTCGGCCAAGGCTTTTACATCCTGCATCATCGGCAGCACCGTTGTGACGCCGGTCATCATCGCAAACACGGGCCAGATCGGCAGGCCGGGAGCCCAGCCGAGCATCCAAAAGTAAAAAGGGGAGAAACACACCAAACCGAGCAAGATCGCCGCGCCTGTGATTACGGGATCATCTTGTTTTGCAGTCAGGATGCCGACCGCCGCCAAGACCGCCGCCAAGGCCCAGAAAAGCCTTGTTGTCTGGCCACGCTCCAGAGTGAGAAGTTGCATGAGAAAAGGATCTAAGCCGGAACCATGCAGAAGAGTTTAACCACAGCGGAGGCTTGGCGACACAGCCCAAAGGCAAATAGCACGGATGGCACCGATAACAGAGAAAGCAGGAGAAAAAATAGACCGGAACACTTCACCTTTCGGTGACCTTCTTTTCGTCTTTGCCCCCACAATATTCCCTCTGTAACCCATCCGTGAAATTCGTGTAATCCGTGGTTGATTTGAATTTTTACGGCTAAGACAGCTCACGGCGTGGGGCGGCGACAGCAAGGTCCAAAACATCTTCAAAGCCAATCCGTAGCACCATGCCCATTTGAAGAACTGCCGCTTTGGTCCCAATCCTGCCGAGATCCTACCCCAAAACCTCGTGATTTTGCAGACCTCCTGCAGGCTGGGGGCGTGGCTATCAATCGCCGGTGGCCGTATTCGGAGATGGCAGCCCAAGGATGCGGTCACCGGGCAGGATGCTATTCCGCTCGAACCAGCCTTGCGGAACCTCCAAGGCGAACATCAGGTCATTGACCGCGCTCTGGACCGGGGTTTCGTCCATCGGCTTGAGGTCATGGATTTCGCGGATCACGCCTTGGGCATTGATGTAGGCGATGGAGAGCGGGATCACAGTATCGTGCATCCAAAAATTCATCGGCTGGGGTGAGGCAAAAACGAAGAGCATGCCCTCGCCCTCGGCCAGTTCGTTCCGCCCCATGAGTCCTTTGGCGCGTTCCGCATCTTCATCGGCGATCTCGGCGTTCACCAAGGCCCGACCGATAGTCAGTTTGACCGCGGGAAGCCGGTCCTGCGCGGGGGTGAGGCCGAGAGCCACAAGACTCAGGGCCTGCAGAGCGGCGGCCGCGGTCCAAGCGGTGATCTGCCGGCGGAGATTTTTCACGGGCGAAAAGTTAGCCGCAACGCGCGGAGCGGGACACATTTTTTCGCAGGATAAAAATCGGTGTTGCCATTAGCGGCGTTAATATTAGGCTCCTCGTGCGCCGCGGAGAGCCGTGGAGCTTTTCGCTGATAGATGGCAAATTTTTTCCCACGCTGGGCCAATTGGATACCCCTGAAGTTGCTAGTCATCGTGCTTGTGCTCGGTGCGGTTCTCACGGGCGGCATCTGGTATTACTTCACGCCGAAATACACGAATGTCGGCTACATGCCCGATCAGCCGGCGCCCTTCTCGCACGCCATTCACGTGGAGCAGCTCGGCATGGATTGCCGCTACTGTCACAGCTTCGTCGAAGTGGCCGGGCACTCGAATGTTCCGAGCACGCAAACGTGCATGGCTTGCCATTCGCAGATCAAAGCGACAAGTCCGAAGCTCGCCGCGGTGCGCGCGAGTTGGGAGACCGGCACGCCGGTGCAATGGGTGCGCATCCACAAAGCTCCCGATTACGTTTATTTCAACCACGCGGTGCACGTGAATCGCGGTGTGAGCTGCTACAGCTGCCACGGCCAAGTCAATGGCATGCCTGTCGTGTGGCAGGCGGAGCCGCAGAGCATGGCTTGGTGTCTCGATTGCCATCGCGCGCCGGAGAATTTCCTCCGTCCTCCCTCGGAAATTTTCAACCTCAACTGGAAGCCCGCGTCGCAAGCCGACCAGGTCGCGATGGGCACGCAGTTCAAGAAAGAATGGAACGTCAACCCGCCGGTGACCTGCGGAGGATGCCACCGCTGACATGAAACGCGCACTTCCTCATCCCCAACGCGAAGCCGCGCCGTCGATTTGGCGCAGCCTCGACGAATTGGCGTCGCAGCCCGGTTTTGTCGAGAAGCTCGAGCGCGAGTTCCCGCAGGGCGCGGCGGAATGGCAGGGCGGCGAATTGTCGCGGCGTGATTTCCTCCAGCTCATGGGCGCTTCGATGGCACTGGCGGGCATCGGTCTCACCGGGTGCCGTCGCCCTGAGGCTTACCTTGTTCCTTTCACGGCCGGCGTCGAATGGACGATTCCCGGGAAATTTCTTTATTATGCGACCTCGATGCCGCGTCGCAACGGGGCCATGCCCCTCATCGCGACGACGAGCGACGGGCGTCCTACCAAGCTCGAGGGCAACCCGCTGCATCCGATCAGCAACGGCGGCACGGACACGTTCGCGCAGGCGTCGGTGCTCGACCTCTACGACCCGAACCGCTCGAAGGATATCAAGTTCAACGGTGCCAAGACGGATGCCGCAGCGCTGGGCGCGAAGCTTGATGCAATCGCCAAGGATGCCGCGGCCAAAGGCGGCGAAGGGGTAGCTTTTCTCGTCGAGCGCACCGTTTCGCCGACGCGTGACCGCTTGCTTTCGGAGTTGCGCGGAAAGTTCCCGAATATTTTCTGGGCCGAATACGAGCCGCTCGGCGCTTCGGAGTTGGAAGCCGCGGCTGCCGCCTGCTTCGGCGCCAACATGGCGCTTTCGCCTGATTTCAGCAACGCGGACAAGGTGCTCGCGGTGGACAGCGATTTCCTGAACCCCTCGTTCAGCGGACTCGACCAAGTGCGCGGATTCACCGCGCGCCGCCGCATCAGCGAGCCCGGCCAACCGATGAACCGTCTTTATGTCGCGGAGACTCGTTACACGGGCACCGGCGGCATGGCTGACCACCGGTTGCGGCTCAAGCCTTCCGAGGTCGGACTTTTCCTCCGCGAGCTCGGCATGCAAATCGCGTCCCTCACCGGCGATGCGGATTTGTCGGCTGTTGTGCAGGCATTGCCCGAGGGCAAATTTTCCGCCGACAGCAAATGGGTTGCCGAGTGCGCCAAGGATCTCGCGGCCTCGCCGGGCAAGAGCCTTGTTGTGTTGGGCGACCAGCAACCTGCGTCCCTGCAAGCGCTCGCGATGGCGATCAACAAAGCGCTTGGTGCCCCGGGCAAAACTCTTCGCGGCATGCGTGTCGATCGTCCGCAGTGCGCGTCAATCGCCGAACTCGCGGCGGCCATGCAAGCCGGCCGCGTGCAGACGCTTTTTATCCTCGGCGGAAATCCGGCCTACAACGCGCCGGCCGACCTGCGTTTCGCCGATCTTCTCGGCGGTGTTCCGGAAAGCATCCGGCTCGGCATTTACGAGGATGAAACCTCGGCGATCTCCAAATGGCACGTGCCGCAGGCGCATTACCTCGAGAGCTGGGGCGATGCACGCAGCGCCGACGGAACCGTTTGCGCCGTGCAACCGATGATCCTTCCGCTGTGGAACGGCGTGAGCGAATTGGAAATTTTGAACAGGCTCGTTGGCAATCCCGAGCCGATCGGTCCGCAGCTCGTCCGCGAGACATTCGCCGCGCTTGCCGGGGGCGGCGACCTTGAAGCGCAGTGGTCCGATTTCCTTCGCAACGGATTTCTTCCCGACACCGCCTGGCCCGAGGCGCCGCTGGCATTCAATGCCGCCGCGGCGTCCGCTCTTGCCGCGTCCTGCAAGGCGCCGACCGGCGAGGGACTCGAGATCGCTTTCACGCCCAGCAGCACGATCGACGACGGTCGCTACGCCAACAACGGCTGGCTGCAGGAGACGCCTGACTTCGCGACGAAAGTCACGTGGGACAACGCCGCGTTGGTCAGTCCCGCGACGG
This sequence comes from Chthoniobacterales bacterium, assembly GCA_018883245.1. Classification (NCBI taxonomy): domain Bacteria; kingdom Pseudomonadati; phylum Verrucomicrobiota; class Spartobacteria; order Chthoniobacterales; species Chthoniobacterales bacterium. The sequence goes on along the minus strand of VEQL01000049.1, from coordinate 2,379 downwards.
CGAAGCAATTCGGGTTGTCCGACGGCGACATGGTCGAACTTTCCTCGGGCGACCGGAAAATCGAAGCCGCCGCGCTGATCGCGCCGGGGCACGCCGACGGTGCGGTGAGCATCGCGCTCGGCTACGGCCGTGTGAACATCACGCACGTGTCGAACAAGGCCGGCTGGAACGCTTATCCGCTGCGCACGACCGGCAGCATGGCTTTTGTCCCGAATGCCTCGCTTCGTCGCACGGGCGGCACGCATAAGTTCGCCGAGACTCAGAGCCACCAGAGTATGGAAGGCCGCGACCTCGTGCGCGAGGGAACTGCCGAGCGCTACGCCAAGGATCCGGAATTCGCCAAGACCATGGGGATGGACGGCCACATCCCTCCCAACATTTCGCTCTTCACGCATCCCAAGCTGGATTCTCCCGAGCAGTGGGGAATGACGGTCGATTTGAGCACATGCACGGGCTGCAATGCGTGCGTGGTCGCCTGCCAGGCGGAAAACAACGTGCCGATCGTCGGCAAGGATCAAGTCAGCCGCGGACGCAACATGGCTTGGCTGCGCATGGACCGCTATTTCGCCGGCGACGAGAACGATCCGGAGATGCTCGCGCAGGCGATCATGTGCCAGCATTGCGAGAACGCGCCTTGCGAAACGGTGTGCCCGGTCAACGCCACGGTGCACAGCGAGGACGGCATCAACCTCATGGCCTACAACCGCTGCATCGGCACGCGGTATTGCGCGAACAACTGTCCGTGGAAGGTCCGCCGCTTCAATTTCTTCGACTACAACCAGCGTCCGCTCGACCAGCTTTACCTCGGGCCGCTGGCGAAGAAGGGCATGGCCGAGAGCCTGCAGATGTCGAAAAACCCGAATGTGACGGTGCGCATGCGCGGCGTGATGGAAAAGTGCATGTATTGCATCCAACGCATCGAGGAAGCCAGGATCACGCAGGCGGTGAAGGCCGGGCCCACGGACAAGTCGAAGGTGCCGTTCCCGCTGGTCAAGAGCGCGTGCCAGCAGGCTTGCCCCAGCGAGTCGATTGTGTTCGGCAACATCAACGATCCGGAGAGCGACGTTTCGCTACGCAAGAAAGAGCCGCGCAACTACACGATGCTGAAGTATCTCAACGTTTCGCCGCGCACATCCTATCTCGCGCGCATCAAAAACCCGAACATGGCCATGCCCGGCGCGGAAAAAGTCGGCTGGGCCAACGGTCACGGTCATCACGGTGGCCACGACACGGGCGGGCACAAGGGTCACGGTGGCGGCTCGCACGGCGCGCCGGCTGAACACGCGAAGGAGGCGCACGGAGCCTGATCATGGCCGAGGGAACCGCAGTCATGGACGCCCGCGAAGCCGCGGCCAAGCGCATCACCCGCGCGCCGCTGGTGACGAACAACCGCTCGATGGCATGGATCAGCGACCACGTCGCCTCGTGCACGGAGAAGAGCGCGCCGAAGTGGTGGTGGATCGCTTTCACCATCAGCGCTTCGCTGGCCATGGTGAGCCTGCTTTGCATCGGCTACCTCATCTCCACCGGTGTCGGCGTGTGGGGCTTGAACCATCCGGTCGGCTGGGCGTGGGACATCACCAACTTCGTGTTCTGGATCGGCATCGGCCACGCGGGCACGCTCATCTCGGCGATCCTTTTCCTCACGAGGCAAAAATGGCGCACGTCGATCAACCGCGCCGCGGAGGCCATGACACTCTTCGCCGTGGTTTGCGCCGGCATTTTCCCGGCGATCCATGTCGGCCGCATCTGGATGGTATGGTTCCTCGCGCCGGTGCCGAACTCCAACGCCATCTGGCAGAACTTCCGCAGCCCGCTGCTCTGGGACGTGTTTGCCGTCTCCACCTATTTCACCGTTTCCGTGCTGTTCTGGTATACGGGCCTCGTCCCCGACCTTGCGACCTTGCGCGACCGCGCGACGAACAAATTGCGGAAATTCTTCTACGGTATCGCGGCGCTCGGATGGCGCGGCGGCAACCGGCAATGGAAGCACTACGAGATGGCATATCTCATCCTCGCCGGCTTGAGCACGCCGCTGGTGTTGTCCGTCCACTCGGTCGTGTCGTTCGACTTCGCCACCTCGGTGATTCCCGGCTGGCACACCACGATTTTCCCTCCCTACTTCGTCGCCGGCGCCATCTTCGGCGGCTTCGCCATGGTGTTGACCATCATGCTCCCGGCGCGCGCGATCTTCGGGCTGCACGATCTGATCACCGACGACCATGTGGACAAGATGTGCAAGATCATCCTGCTCACGGGTTCGATCGTCGGCTACGCCTACGCGATGGAGTTCTTCATCGCTTGGTATGGCGGCAACCTTTACGAGCAATACGCCTTCATCAACCGTGCGACCGGACCGTATTGGTGGGCTTACTGGTC
>VEQL01000048.1 GCA_018883245.1 Chthoniobacterales bacterium | reverse complement strand
CGCTTTTTCGCACCCGTCACATCGGCCATCACACCAAGCACCGGACCGAACACGATGACAAGCATCTGCGAAGCAGCCAGGACACCGCTCCACAAAGTGTTAGGTGCCGCGGCACCGACCGCGACGAAACCCGTGAAAAACGGACCGAACACGACCGTGATGACCACGGTCACAAAAGCCGAATTGGCGAAATCGTAGCAACACCAGCCGAAGATCTCGCGCTTGCGCACGGGCGCGCTCTTGCGCGGGGGAGCTTCCATGGCCAGCGTCGGAACTAAAACGCGTTTTCCACCACAACTTGCGCGTAGGACAGCTGCCCGGGCCGCGGCCACGAGTCCTGCGTCTTTTTCCCGATCGCGATCATGAAGGAAATCACATGATCAGGGGGGAGGTTGATGATCTTGCCCACCGCGTCGAAATCGAAGCCGTCCATCGGGCACGTGTCATAGCCCATGGCCTTGGCCGCCAGCATGATGGTCTGTCCGGCAAGACCGCAGGAACGCATGGCTTCGTCCCGTTGCACCCCGGGCCTGCCGTTGTAGTATTGCTCGATAGCCGGCACGAGAAAGTCCTGAACCGGCTTGGGCGCGTTGCGCCAGTATTGCTGAGGCTGCTGCTCCCACGCCTTGATGTTCGCGCAAAGGACAACGAGCACGGACGCATCTGTCACCTGAGCCTGATCCCAGGCCACTGCGCGGATTTTTTTGCGGATCTCCATGTCGCGGACCACGACAAAGCGCCAGTTTTGTATGTTGAACGCCGTGGGCGAGAGCATGGCCAGCTCCAGCAACTGCCGTTCCTCGTCGGCGGGCATTTTGTGGTTCGGGTCGTAATGCTTGATGGCGCGGCGCGCACGAATGGCTTCGATCGTGTTCATCGGATGTGACTATGACCGTTTCCGGCAGTCGCATCAACCCGAACAAGGAGAGACCCTATTCCCCATCCGACTTCACCGGGGCTTCCCGAGAAAAAGGAACACTTCGTGTGCGACCCGAGTTGCAGCCGCAACTATCCGGGCTTTTCGGGATGCTTTTTCAGGAATGCCTCAACAAAAGCACATCGTGCGGTGGCTTCCCATCCTCGACGTTTCGCCTCGGCCATGGCCGCGCGCACCAGAGCCGCGCCCATGCCTTTGCCTCGCATGCTGTCGGGCACGTGGGTGTGGTCGAGGCTGAAGCCATTGGCCTCGAACGAGTATTGGAGGAACGCCGTTTCGCCGCCAACCTCCAGCTCGAAGCGGCGCAACGACGCATTGTTGACCACGGGCGCGCCGAATGTTCTTTTGCTGATGTCAGGTTCAGGCGGCAAATTCGAGGATGGCATCGGCGTGGATCTCGAGCGTGTCATAAAGCGGAAGCCCAGAGTCGCCCGGCTTGATGAGAAGCCCCAGTTCCGTGCAGCCGAGAATGACGGCTTCGGCACCGCGGCGTTCCAGATCGGACATCATCGTTTTTGCCGCTATTTGGGATGCCGGCAGGACGACGCCGCGGGACAATTCCTCCCAGATGATGCGATCCAGTTCCGCACGTTGCGCCGCATCGGGCACCTGAGTCTCGATGCCGGCGCATGCGAAATGCTTCTGGAAAAAGCCGAATTCCATGGTGGCTTTTGTTCCCAGCAAAGCGACCTTTTTGCGACCGTCGCGCGCAAGGCGTCGGGCCGTCGCATCCATGATCGTGAGAATCTCCAACGGCGAAGTATCACGGATGAGGTCGTAGGCATTGTGCGGAGTGTTGGCCAAAATGGCGGCAAATCCGGCGCCGGCGCTTTTGAGCCGGTGCAATGCCGAAAGAAGGATCGCGGCCACTCCATCCCAATCGTTTTTGCCAAACAAACCGACGAGCTCCTGGAGATTGAGGCTCTCGATAGTGATCTCCGGAAATATCAACCCGCCGCATTTCCGGTTATGGCTGCGGCAGATGCGCTGATAATAATGGACAGTTGACTCGGGGCTGAGCCCGCCGATGAGTCCGATGCGTTTCATTTCTTTGGCATATGATTCTTTTGTGACGAAGCGAAAGCGCGTCGGCTTGCTTCGCTGGCCGGGACGGAGACCGGGCACCCCGCGGAATCCTGACCGCTACTGACATGCTCCAAAAGTTTCGCCAGCAGCGGCCCTGCGATCTTGAGCTCGTTGCGGTGCGCAACGGCCAGCTTCTGCAGAAGGCTTTCCCCTTTGTTCGTGAGGCAGACATGAATGCATCGGCGGTCCTCTTTGGACTGCTTGCGCTTGACCAACCCGCGCTCTTGCAGGCGGTTTACCAAACCCACCGCGCTATGAGCCGCCACATGCAGCCGCTCGGCAAGATTGCCCACGGTCACTTGCCCGTGCCCCGGGAAGCCCTTGATTTCCAGGAGGGCCAAATACTGCTGCGGCGCCAAGCCCTGCTCCGCCGCGGCCCTTCTGCTGAAATCCAAAAATTTCCGCAGGGCATACCTGAATGAAGCCAAGGCCTCGTAGTCCGCTTTGGTCATCAATATCGGTTGAACCTCCGCAAACAATATATCGTGTTGCGATATAATCAAGCGAAAGAAAACAAGTGCTTGTCCGGGAGAGCACGCGCAGCGAAGGAAGTCGCCACCGCTCACGAGGCAGCAAGCGCCTGATCTAAATCCGCCAGCAGATCGTCGCAGTCTTCGATTCCGACCGAAACGCGGACCAGTCCGTCGCTGATACCCACCCGTTTGCGCTCTGCGGGCGTCATCAGCCGGTGCGTGGTGCGGCTCGGGACGCAAATCAAACTTTCCACGCCTCCGAGACTCAGGGCCGGCATGACGATGCGCAGTTTTTCGAGCAAGCGATCCACCTGATCAGGTCGGCGCAACTCGAAAGACAACATCCCGCCAAAACCCCTCATTTGCCGCGCAGCTACGGCATGGTCGGCATGCCCGGGCAGTCCGGGATAGTTCACGCGCGCCACGGCGGGGTGTTTCTGCAGGAAGCGCGCCAGTTCCCCGGCATTTTGATTGTGCTGGCGAACGCGCAGGGCGAGCGTTTTCAAACCGCGTTCCAATTGGTAGCACGAATGGGCATCGAGCATGCCACCGTAGCTTGTCGCGGCTTCCGTGAGACGGCGGAGGATTTCCGCGGAGGCCACCACAATGCCCGCGTTCACATCGCTGTGGCCGTTCAGGTATTTGGTGGCGCTGTGGACCACCGCATCGAATCCGAGTGCGATGGGGTTCTGGTTGATCGGCGTGGCGAACGTGTTGTCAACAATGGTGAGCAAGCCCCGCTCATGTCCCAGGGTCGCCACGGCGGCGATGTCCACGCACCGGAGCAGCGGATTCGAGGGCGACTCGACATAAATCAACCGCGTCGCGGGCCGGACGGCACCGGCACACTCTGCCGCATCGGAGAAGAAAGTGATCTCGATGCCGAAACGGGTCAATTCCTTCGTCACCAACTGATGCGTGCCGCCGTAGAGGTCCGCTTGGAACAGCGCGTGGTCGCCGGGGCGCAAGTGGGCGAAAAGCAGCGTGGAAATTGCCGCCATGCCCGAGCCGAACACCATCGCTTCTTCGCCTTGCTCGAGCGCGGCCAGTTTTTCGGCGATCACCCTTTGGTTGGGCGTATTGAAGTAGCGCGGGTAAAGGTTTTCGTTGGATGGGTTAGGAAACGCGAAAGCGGTCGAGGTGAAAATCGGACTGCACGCGCCGCCCGTGTTCCGGTCGTGATACGCGCCTCCGTGCAGGCACACGGTTGCAGGCCGGTAGGAGTGTTTCTCTTTTTTCATAAATGATCCGGAAAATCCGCCGCGTAGCAGGGCGGGCTCGCGTATTCGGCGATCCCACCGTCAGGAGCGTCCGGAAAACCCACCGCTTTGCGTGAGTTTTCCTTGCCACCTTCCCTCGCGTGGCCAGGTTGCCTGCCCGTCCGCGTCTGGCGAGACACGACCTTTGACATGCTTCTCTCTGGCGTGCGGCGCCTGCGGTTGCCGGGCTTGCTCATTCGGGAGCGGAAAGAACCTTAATCCTCATCGGAGCTGGCCAAGGTTCTGCGCAGGGCCATGAACCACACGACGGCACCCGCAGACCAGGCGATTGCGGCGTAGGCGTAGTGTTTCAGACGCGAGGCATCCATCCAGTCGGCGCTGACGCGCGTGGCGGCGGCGAGCAGCAACAGCGCGATCACGGCAAGAATCGGCCAGAGTCTCGCGCGGAACTTTTCGCTTTGTCCGCCGTGGCCGAAGACCACGCGGCAGGCGACAACGAAGATCAGCAGACTGAAACCCGTGACGAACACGACGTGCAGCCACGCGAAGTAGTGCGAAGGGGAAAACGCCAGCAGCGCGTAGCCGGCGGGGATCGAGACAAGCGCGATTTTCACTCCGAGCGCCAGAGTGCCGCGGCCTCGCAGGATTTCGCCCTGCGGAATTTCCGACGCGAAAAATCCGGCCACAGCAAGCAGGCGCAGCGCGTAGCCCGGGCGGACATATCCGCGGGCCTCAAGCAAAAGACTGACCAGCACCAGCACGCCCGCGGAGAATGCAAGCAATGCCTGCCGCAACCACGCCCGCGACGGTCGCAGCAATTCGGGAAAGTCCTGGCGTCCGCGCAATCCGAAAAAACGCGGCAGCAGGAAAGCGCCGACTCCCATAACCGGCAGCAGCGGATAGGCTTGGTGCAGCAACGCGCGGCCCAGCGAACCGACCCACGGCGCGAGGAGCATCGGCCAGATGCGATCGAGGATCTGGATGACCGCCCCCGCGATGCCCGCGAGCAATCCCATCCCAACGAGAACAAACGATGGCGGAGGAATGTCTTTCCGTTGACGCGCGCGGGACAAAAGGACCGCGACAAACGCACCGAGTGCGGCCGCGAATGCGATGTCCCCCCACAGGCCATGACCCGCGAGATGCATCGAAGCGGAAAGAGCCAGCACGACGGCGAGCGTGCCGCTGATAGCAAGTCCGAGGCGGCGCACATCGAGGACACGCGGGAGCGCCGTTCCGAGGAATCCTATGACAAAGGACGTGAGGAAACATTCGATCATGATCCGCGCATGGATTTGTCCGGGATAATTCGGCGCAAATCCCCAGACGTGCAGCGGCCAGACCGCGACGCCGAGGATGCCGAGCAACGCGCCGAGGGGAAAAAGCAGTCGGAAAGGTTCACCCGCATTCACCAGACGCCAATAGCGGCGGCATGGGGATTCGCTTTCCGCGGACACGCTCATCGCGCCGCCTCGTCCGCCTTTGTGTCGATTTCCCGTTTGCGGGGCGGTTTGCCGACAAACTCCGCCAGCGTGTTGTGCTGCATGAACTTGTGATTGGCTGCGAGGATGGACGCTATTTTGTCATGCAGCGGACAAGGTGCGCCGTGCCCGCACCATTCGGGGCCGAAGGGACAGAGCGCAGGCGGTTCGGTCTGCCCGAAGAGCGAAGCGATGTCGAAAAGGCAGATATCTCCGGGCGGTTTGGCCAGAGTGTAGCCGCCGCCGGGGCCGGGTTGGCCGGCGACCAAGCCGGCCGACGCGAGTTGCGTAAGCAGTTTCGCCGTGAGCGCTTGCGAGAGTTTCCGGACTTTCGCAATCTCGCGCGATCCGGCGCGCCGCCCCGGTTGCTCGGCCAGGTAGCTCATCACCGAAATCGCGTTCGCACTCATTTTTCCGTAAATAAACATGGCGTAGATCAGTAGTTTCGCGGCGGCCTGCAAGCAAGGCGGGTATCCGCATTTTTCACGCTTCCATGCGGTTTATTCGTCGCACTGTCAGAGCGAGCAACACGACGGTCCAGAGCGCGGCGATGGCGAAAAAGCACGCGTGCGCGTGATCGAGCCACCACGCGGCGAGCGGAGATTTGGCAGCGGTTTCCGCGGGGATTTGTTCGAGACCGAAGAGCGCCTGGATGCGGTAGGCATCGAGAGGATTGACCACGAGCAACGCGACCCAGAAGCCCGGCAGTTGCTGCATGAAAGGCCAACCGGCCAAACCGGCCACGGCAAGATCGAAGATGACAAACAAAACCAGCCAGGCCACCAGACCGGCGACGAGCGCGCGCACGCGGTCGCCGGCCGACACGCCGACGCAGAGCCCCAAGGCGACGAAGACGGCGCCCAAAGCCGTGCTTTCGATCCATTGCGCGGCCGCAGAACCCGCAGTCACCCCGACGAAGAGTCCCGGCACGAAAACGACCGCGAGCAAAAGCACGAACACCCCCCATGAAGCGAGGAATTTCCCGAAGAAAATCGTGGAGCGGCGGACTGGTTGCGAAAACAGCACGGGCCATTCCTCGGACTCCATGCGCGCGCTGCTCACGCCGAGGAGCAGCGCGAAAAGCGGGATGCCATACAGGCAAGTCTGCAGAGTGAGATGCGCGACAGCCTCGAGGTTTTCGCTCATCCATACACTGACCAACCCACCGGCCAGCGCGAGAACGGTGAATGTCTGCAAATAGCGGTTCATGAACGCCGCTCGGATCTCGCGCGCGAGCACCGCGCGGAAGGGCCTGCCGGCGGAAGCCTTGGCAGACAACGCGGAACGGCGGGAAGATTTTTCATTCGTTCCGGATAGAATCGTGCCCGGGCCTTTCCCGGCCGCTGCGAATGCAAGCGCATGCGGATCGACTCCGCATTGGATTTTTCCGTCTTGGCAAAGCAGACACACGTCGGCCTGACCGTTCCACTCGTGGAGCAAATGCGTGGTGACGAGAACCGTGCGCCCAAGACGGGCTTGTTCGTGCAAAATTTTCTGCAATCGTTCGCGCCACTCCGGATCGAGGCTCAATCCGGGCTCATCGAGCAAGAGCACGGGCGCTTCGGGCAGCAGCAAAAGCGCCAGACCCAAGCGTTGGCGCAGGCCACCGGACAGATGACCGGAAGGCTTGTCGGCCACGTCTTCAAGTCCCGCTTGGACGATCGCTTCGTTGACGCGTTCCGACGGGACGCCACGCAGATCAGCGTAAAATCCGAGGATCTGGCGGCAGGTGAAGCGCGGATGGAATGCCGGGCTTTGGGGCAAAAATGCCAACAACGCGCGATAGCGGCGTCCATCGGACTGCGCTGAACAGCCGTCGATCTCGACGTTCCCCGAATCCGGGCACGCCAACCCTGCCACGAGGCGCATCGTGGTCGTTTTGCCGGCGCCGTTGGGGCCGATGAGCAGAGTGATTTGTCCGTCCCGGGCCTCGAACGATTCGCCGTCGAGGACGCGCTGCGGTCCGAAAGATTTGACCAGATTGGACGCGCGGATCACGGCTTCGGGCGGAAAAATCTTCCGGCGGGAGCAACATCGAGCAGCGGCGAGTTGTCTTGGATCGTGTTGAGCCCGGGCAACGCGGCGCGCTGGTGCGCAAAGCGCACGAGCCAAAGCGCGGGACTGCCCGCGAGCAGGCTCACCGGCGCAAAATCACGGCGCAAAGATCCGAGCACATCCAACTCGCGGTGCGGCAGATCGCCGATGCCGTCGGCGTTGAAGTCCACCGGCGCGACATTGTCCCAGCGGTTGCCCACGCCGGCCACCTCCCAGCGGTTCGTGCCGCTCTCGCCGGTCATCTCCGCCGGATATAAATTGCGGCGAAAAGAATTCGCGGAAAATGCATTGTCGTCGGAGTTGCCGCCGAAGCGCATCCCAACGTGGTTGCCATCGACCGCATTGGCGATGAATCGGTTGCGGTTGCACTGGTTGAGCGAAAGTCCCAGCGCGTTCTTCCCGATGCGGTTGCCCTCGATGACGGAATCGTCCACCGAGAGGAGAATGAGCCCCGTGGCGCGCGATCCGCGGTTGTCCACGAAGTCGTTGTCATGGATGGTCACGCGCTCGGAAAACATGACGGCCGCCCCGCCCGCGTTGGCGAAAAAGCGGTTGCCCTCGAACGTGTTGTCGTCCGAATACATGTAGTGCAGACCGTAGCGCACGCGGCTGACCTTGTTGCCCTCGATTCGGCAGTGGTTGGTGAATGAAAAATAAATCCCGTCGCGCGTGCGGGTGATGGTGTTGCCGGCGATTTCCGTCCGCTCGCAATTCCACTGGTGGATGCCGTTGCCGGGGCCTCCGACCGGTGTGCTGGCATCGCAATTCTCCGGATCGTCACCGGGATCCGAGGTGTCCGCAACAATGGCAGTTCCCGTGATGACATTCCCGGTGATACGGCAATCTTTGACTTTTTTGAGATAAATGCCGTGCAGGCAGTCGTCGATGCTGTTGTTGATGATGGTCGCACGATCGGCCGCGACGAACACCGTGGCATCGTCGTCCATCAGGTCGCGTCCGGAGCCGCGTATGCGAAATCCCTCCAGCGTCACGTCCGGCGCGGTGATCGCGACCGTCTTGCCGCGGCCCGTGCCGCGGATTTCCGCACCTTCATCGCCGATCAGGTGCAGCGGCTTTTCGATGACAAGATTGCCCTCGTAAACTCCGACGGGAACACGCACCGTCGCACCGGGGCCGGCGTCATCGACAAGTTGTTGCAGCGGCGAGACGCTCGTGCCGGCTGCGAGGATAGTTTGCGCGTTAAAGACTGCGGCGAATAGCGGCAGCAAAATGGATTGGGATTTGAAGATTCCCCCGCGACAGGGCCGGCTGGCGGGCTGCAGCCCTTCGGTCCCGAGCTTGCAGTCGGCCGGGCCAGCAGACCCTACCGTTCTTTGATGCCGATCGCCGGAAGATTTTGGACTCTGCAAGATCGCGGAAACGGGCGGGGCGCCCGTGCTCCCTGCCCGAGCCAAAAGTCTGGCGCTCAAACGCTTCACACCGTCTCATTGCGCGAGAACCAACCGGCCAGAAAGACCAGCGACACCGCCGCGATGAGCAGATAAGCCGCGAACTGCGGGTAGCTGTGTTCGGTGAAGTTCGCGATTTGCTTCGTGCCAATGAGCAGGGGCGTGAACGGTTTGATCTTCATCGGCGCCTCCGGATCGAGCTGGTGCCCGTAAATGTAGAGCCGGTAATAGAACGCCCCGATGGAAAACACGCCGAAATAGCTGAACAGCGTGAAAACATCGACCACGTTGGCCATTTGACCGAAGACCGCGGCGCGCAGCAGGAGCAGGATGATGAGACCGAAGACGAAAGGCATCCACTGCATCTCAAAAAAATCGGCCTGCCGCAGGGGTTTCATCCCGATGTAGTGGTTGAGCGTGTTGATCTCGTTGAGATCGGCACCGTCGATGCCGCCGCCTTGGATTTTGTGGCTGTAGATATACAGCGACAGGCCCTCCTCGTATTGCGGGGCGAAGAGGTGCATCCTCCACAGCGGGAAGAAGAACGACGCGATGATTGCCGCCGCGGCTGCGACGAGCAACAGCCGCGAGGTGAGATTGAGCGGACGCCACAGGAAGTTGCGTTCGCTGCGCAGCAGCGCGTCGATCTTCGCACCGAGCGACGAGGCCGGCGCGGGCCGGCCGCCTAGCGCACCGGCTTTTTCTTGATTCACGGACATCTTGATTGCCTTCGTGTCCCGCTCAATCCGCTTTGGCAACCGGCTCGCCCTCGGGATGCACGACGAGGTAGCCCTGCATCTCTTGGTGCAGCGCGGAGCAGAAGTTCGTGCAATAGAAGGGAAACACGCCGGTCTTGGTCAGTTTGACCTTGAACGTCTTGGTTTCGCCCGGATCGATGACCACGTTGAGGTTGTGGTCGTTGACACCGAACCCGTGGATCATGTCCCCGGCCTGTTCGATGTTGGTGACGTGGACGATCAGCTCATCACCGACGTTTGCATCGATGCGGTCGGGAATGAAGCGGCTGCGCACAGCGATAACTTTGGCGGTGACTTTGTTGCCCTCGCGCGTCACGCCGGTTTCTTTCGCGTCCCACACGGCGTTGGGATCCTTGTTCTCCGTTTTTGGGTAAACCTCGATGGGCTTGAGGTCTTTCACCGCGACGATCTGCGCGAAGTGCGGTTCGGGCTCGGTGTAAGCCTCGGCCACCATTTTCATTTTGTCTCCGCTGATGTCGATCAGCTGGCTCGACTCGGGTTGCGAGGGTCCGACGCTGACGTGGCGCCCTTTGGACAATTTGTTCATGGCAACCAGCCATTTGCCGTAGGGCTTCTTCGTGTCGCTTCCGGCAACCACGAGGTGGCCGACGCTGAAGTTGACGGGCATTTTGTCCAGCACGACCGAGGTGAGATCTTTTTTCTCAGCATCGGTCCACGGCGGGAGTTTCCATTTCGTGATGTTGGAATCGACGAAGAGCGACGTGTAGGCATTGCCTTTGCCGTCATATTGCGTGTGGAGCGGACCGAGTCCGACTGGAACTTCGCCTTCCACCACGCTGTTGTAATTCAGGATCGGCACGCCGCGGAATTCGCCGTCGAAATCCTTGTTGGCGATGGCGGCCTTGATCTTGTCGATATTGAGAACGGTCGTGCTCGGTTGGAGTTTGCCGCCGGCGACGATCCACTGACCGGTCGGGTCGGTGTCCATGCCGTGCGGCGATTTGCCGACGGGCACGTAATAAAGAATGCCCGGAACCTTGGAGGGGTCGAGGACCTGCACGCCGTTCATGACCGTTCCCTTGTTGGCGGCCGCGGCTTCGGCGGCGGCTTTCCAATTCACGATGGCAGCGAGGTCGCGGTCTTTTTGCGTAGCATTGACCTCGAGCAGATCGCCGGCCATTTCGGTGTTGTAGGACGTGAAGAACGCGAATCCGCTGCTCGGGCCTTTGCCGGTCGAGCAAAGATCGAAATCGAGCGGAGGCATTAGGATCTGGTAGGCCAGGCTCATCTCTCCGTCTTTCGGGTCAACCTTCACTGCGGTGATCATGCCGTTGAACTCTTTCGCGTAATCTTTCGGATCGGCCACGCGCCCGCGCGGCAGCGGCGTGGAGAACCGCGTGGCAAGGAACAGGTAGTCGGTGTTTTCCGTGACGAACGACGAGGCGTGCGTGCCGCTCGCGTTCGGGATCGGTCCGAGGATCTGCTTGGTTTTGAAATCGCGCAGGTCGATGCGAGCCACGCGGTTGTTGGCGTTGTCGTTGCAGAACAACCAGCGCCCGTCGTAGAGCGAATCCGTCTGGGAGAGAGCCGGATGGTGAACGTCGCCCCACGTGTAATCGCCCAGCATTTTCTTCGATGCCTCGTCGAAGCCGTAGCCGGTGCCCGGATAAGGCGTGAACACGGGGATGGTCGAGATGTGACGCAGCGAAGGGACGCCGGCGACGTAAATCTGGCCCGAGTGACCGCCGGAATAGAACAGGTAGTATTCGTCCTTCTCGCCGGGGGCGACAAACGAAGCCAGCGCCATGTCTTTGCGTTCGGCATCGCTCACCGCGTTGTTGGCCGAAGCGGATTTTTTCTGGCCGCAACCGGGTGCGAGCAAGCTGACGACCACGGCAAGCGCCGCAGTTGCCAGCAGTTTTTCAATGTGGGGTTTCATGGGTGCATCTCCAGGGTTTTGCATTTCGTTATTTGACGGACAGAACGCCCTTCATCCCGATGGCGTAGTGACCCGGGAAGGAGCAGAGAAACGGATAGTCGCCAGCGGTTTTCGGCGCAGCGAAGGTGATAGTGTCGAACTCGCCCGGCCCGAGAAGCTTGGTGTGCGCGATGACATGCTCCTTCAATTCCGGCGCGACATAATCGCTGGCCATCTGCATCTGGCTCGCCTCGAGGAACTGCTCGGGCGCGACTTGGCCGTCGAGAACGACAAAATTGTGGCCCATGGAAACCTTCGGCATCGTGCCGACATTGCGCAGGGTTACTTGGACGCTTTGACCCGGTTTGGCCTCGATCCGATCGGTGTCATATTTCATCTGGTCGTTGGCCTGGATCGTCACTTGGACGGCTTCGCCGCCTCCGGCGGCGGGTGCACCGCTGTCACCGCAAGAGGAAAGCAGCGCGGATACAATGACTGCCAGCGGCAGCGACAACAGGAGTTTGGTGGTTTTCATGTGGTTTGGTTGTATTGGTTTGATTGAAATCAGTTCTGCGTTGTTCCGAGAGCGGTGCGAACGGCCTCCGTGACTTCCTGCGGCTTCCATGCATTGCCCCGCCAGAGTTGCAAAATTTTTCCATCCGGCCCGATGAGCGCCGTGCAAAGCCCGTGGTTGTAGGTGCCGCCTTCCTGCTCCACGCGCACCGCGAAAGCACGCGTGACCTTGTCGATTTCGCCGGGATCGCCGGTGGCGAACGTCCAGTCGGCGCCCTTGGCCTTCGCATATTGACGCAGGACTTCCGGCGTGTCCTCGGGATCGAAAGAAACACTCAAAAGCCGCACCTTGCCGGCGCCGGTCTCGGCACCGAGGGCGGATTCGATTTCCGCAAAATTCCGCGTCATCAACGGGCAGTAGTCGGGCACGGCACAGCGTGTGAACATGAAGTTCACGAGCGTGTAATTGCCGGCGAGGTCCGCGGAGCTGATATCATTTTCGTTTTGGTCCACGAGCGTGAAGACCGGCCATGTGTCGCCTTCCTTGATGCGCTTGACGGGCGCATCGGCGCCCCCGCGAGGAGGCAGCGGCACCGGGAGTTTGACCGACGCAGGATCGATCTTGCGGATCTGCGAGATGGAACTACCCGCATCATCGACAGTCAGAGTGAAAGCCACACCATCACCGGCTTTGAGATCCACGGCTTCCGCGCGATCCCGCGGCTTGAAAGGCATGGTCATCGACGGCATCAGGCCGGGCACATCCTCGTGCTCCACCATGATCTCACTTTCGCCGGAGAGGGGTTCGCGCACGATTCCGCGGACTTCATACTCGCGCATCGCGCCGGATTTGTCCGCCCGCCCGCACCCGGCAAGCACCGACACAATTGCAACTGCTAAGAAAAGTGCGGATCCGAGCCGGGTCACAGTGCTAGGTTGACCGCACACCGCGCCAAATCAAGATAAAATGTTCTTTATATTTGCTTGTCTCGATTAATTGGCGGCATTAGGCATAAGATTTCATGGTGCCAAACAGCGGCAGTAAAAAGTGCTCTTCCCGTGCAGCGCGTGCAACCTTGGTGCTGGCCGCGCTGCTGTTGAGTCTAGGACCGCTCGGTCTGTTGCAAGCGGTGGCGTGGACCGGCATGGCCTTCGACTACAGCACGCGTTACGGCTTCGCCGCGGGGCTTGGGCGCACCTTCGACGGCAAACACCCCTGCCCTCTCTGCAAGGAAATCACGAAGGCGCGGCAAAATGAAAAGGAAAGCAAAGCCGCCGTCACATTATCGCCTGTGAAACTTGTCTGCGTTCTCGCGGCCACGCCTGAAGTTTCTTCGGCGGGCGCACCGCGCGGCGAACACACTTATCCTTTGGCAACTGTCCTGTTCGCGGAACGCACGGATCGTCCCGCCCTCCCGCCTCCGCGAACTCTCGCGGCTTAGGCCCGGCCTCACGCCGGCTCAATCGAGCCCCGCGCACGTGCGCGAAGGGTTCGCGTTTTCCGAATTGCCGCCGCTTCGCGCGGGCGCATGAAACCCAAATTCAATTTACCCATGAAATTTAAACCTTTTCTTGTCGCCGAACTTCTCCTGCTTGCCACGAGTCCGGCACAACTCATTACTTCCATCCCGGGTCCTGATGACCAAGGCGGCATGATCATGCCGATGGTCTCGATCGGTGCATCTTCGGGGACCGGGGCAAATCCGACTGCCGGGACCATCAACCTGTCTTTCAGCCCCGCGTCCGTGCCCAAGCTGCAGTCGCTGCAGCAATGGAGCCCAGGAAACTGGTTCGCCGACACTGCGGCGTGGCGTCCCGATCTCGGGTCTCCCGAAGGCGTCGGAGGGACTCCCCTTGCCAACGCAGGCAACGGGGCCCTCTTCAACAACCAATACGGATTCTCCTTCATGGGCGACGGCTCGATGATGATGGCTTACGTGCCGACGGGAAAATCCCTCGGCATCAGATTGCTTTCGCTCTCTTCGCCGCTGCTCGAGTCCTACAACTACGGCCAGAGCGCGAACCGTTGGGATCAAGTCTTCGCATCGACGAACTCGCAGGTGCTGTGGAGCGGATCCATGTGGCACACCTACTTCACGCTGCCGGGCGATGCGCTGGCCGGAGCCTACACCGCATCCTTCGAGATCTTCATCGCCAACCAGGCGTTCACGACGGGGACCGGGTTTGCCGACTACACCTCATCAGCCTTGGCGGCGACGACGGACGCCAACTTCACCCCGGCCACGGTGACCTACAGCTGGACTGTCGTTCCGGAGCCGGGGACCAGCGCATTGGTTGCCTTCGCCCTCCTTCTGGCAGGCGCCTCGCACATCGTGTCGCGCAAGCGAGAAACATGAAAAGCCGGCTCTTGCATCCGCAGCAGCCACTGGATACGGGATTCACGCTCGTCGAGCTGTTGGTTGTTATGGCGATCATCGCCGTCTTGGCGGCCGTTGCCATCGCGGCCTCGGGTTCGGCCGTTGCCAAGTCCGCAGCCGCCGAATGCGCGACCAATCTCCGCAGTCTGGGCGCTGGACTACAGCTCTACTGCGCCGATCACGGAGGCTCATTCCCGCGCAGCTACCACAGCGCTGGGGCATCCAGAGAGCCCGGATGGGCCGCCTCCATCGCACCTTATTTGGGAACACCCGAAGCAACGGCGACGGAAGATTGGAAAACCCTGTTCAACAGTTTTTTCCGGTGTCCGGCGGACAAGAACTCGGACCCGAGAGTTTACAGCTACGGACTCAATGTCTTTTTCGAGCTCGATCCGGACGGCGACGACTACGTGGGCGCGCCGGCCTCGTGGCGACGCACGGTCGCCATTCCGAATCCCAGTCGCACGATCATGCTCGCCGAGGTTGCATCCGCATCCGGCGGAATGACGGCCGACCACTTCATGTGCCATCAATGGTCATCCGTCAACGCGGCCAAAAATGCCGTCGCGCACGAGCGCCACTCCGGTAAGTCGAATTTTCTTTTCGTGGACGGTCATGTCGAAACTCTGCCGATCGCGGACACATTCACCAGCAAGACCCACAACCGCTGGAACCCGTCCACCGCGGGCAATTGAGCCTCTCTCGCATTCCCGCTTGGAATTTCGTCCGACCGCTGTAAATTCCCTGACGTCCCTCAACGCGCGGTTAGCTCAGTGGTAGAGCACTACCTTGACACGGTAGGGGTCACAGGTTCGAACCCTGTATCGCGCACCACTTTCAAACCCCGCAAATGCTTATGAATACAGGCTTTGCGGGCTTTTTATGTCAAAACATGGAGAGACACCGAAAGACACGAAAAGACACCTTTTAGCGGGTTTTATTGGCACTAATTGGCACAGGGTTTTGCCATTTCCGCGCCCTACCCTCTGGCGGTGGAGCGCAAATCGGGGTCGCCGCCGCGTGCCAATGAGTGCCAATCGCGGCAATCTTCGCCCTTGCCCTTGGCTCCCATCGGGTGAATGTTTCGCTTGCGTGCCGTTGTAGCGGTGCGCCCCTAGCTGATAACTCGCGGCCTAATCATCCGCGAAAAAGGGAAACAGAGTCAGAAGCGTCCACCGTCTGCGATAGTCCCGGCGTGATAACCGGGGCGATAAGGCTACAACCTTCGCGGGCGGTGGACTTTTTGCTTCAGCAATACCATGCACAAAAACAAAGCCGCCCGCATCGAAGCGGGCAAGAATGGCGTCGAGGCGGTTCTCGCCTTGTCGCCGGAAATAGTCGCCAAGGCGGACAACCTCGCCGCGCGATTGCAAGTCAGCCGCGAACATGTCCTCGCAACCTATTTCAGCGCGACCTTGGAAAGCGCGCCGGATGGGTTGGAGGACTATTGCCTCGCGGCTTGGACGTTCCCGACAAAGGCGAAGGCGCAAGCCTTCATCGAGCGGGAAGGGATGAATCCCCGGCAATACGTCCCGGAGCAATGGGAGTCCGGGGGATGGGGCATAACCAACAAGGCGGAATATGTCGTGACGTATCCGCGCGCGGCATAGCGCACAAGCTCACTACGCTTTCACGCGCCCTCGCCCCTCAAAGGCGGGGGCGCTTTGCTTTCCCTCGATGCCCCGCACAATCAAACAAATTCAAGATAAGGCGTCAGAGAAACGCCCGAAGGTCGAGACAGCGGAGCAATCGAGAAAACGTCTCTAGCGCGATTCTCGCGCAAAGATTTTGCAGGCTGCCCGGCTTTTATGCGGTTTCCGGGCGCGGGATGAAAAATAACCAGAGAACGAAACTCCGCCGCAATCCGCTTTCTCCTGCAAAAGTTTTACGGCGCTTCACCCGAAAGGGCGCGCTGAATGTCGGGCAACTGATCGGCCCCGAATAACAAGGGCGCGTTGCTGCTATGCCCGGCCCGGCCACGCGGGACAACTTCGCCCCGCCCCACGGCGCGGCGCAGCCGGGACACATTAACGTCTAGCGTTCGCGCGGTTTCGCTCATGGTGAGCATGACTGGAATGTTGTCGTTCATGGCATCGACTCCAACCGCGCGCGGGCCTCGGCAAGCTCCGGGCAGGCAAGCGCGGCTTCGACGGCGAGCAATTCCTTGGCGGCGATTTGCGCAGCCAGCCGGGCGCGGGCCTCGCGCGGCGGATCGAGTTCTCCCATAATGACCGCAAGCTCCGGGTCGGCCTCGGCGGCCTGCAACCCGACAACGGCCAGAGCCGAGTCGAGCAACAGGGGCGAGCGCAGCAGGGTCAAAACGGGGAGATGACTGTCAGCCGGATCGGACGGCGAACAGTCCGCGTTGCAGGTCTTGAGCGCGGCGACAAATGACCGGGATCGCTCGGCGCAGATCGCGCGCAAGTTGCGCAC